>NZ_JBVVAK010000050.1:0-56796 GCF_055792825.1 Microvirga sp. GN3 | reverse complement strand
CGCCGCTCCTCCATCTGCTCGGATGTTAGATGCGTCGGCCGCCAAACGTCGTCATCCATCGCGCGCCTCCTCATGAGGATCGACATCACCCTATGTTACACCACCTCCGTGAAGATCATTAAGCCGGTGCCGGGCAGCTTTTTCGCATTCTGGCCGCGGAAGAAGGGTTGCATGATGAAAGGCAGGTCTCGTTCCGGGATACCGATGCCCTGATCCCTGACGACGATCCGGATCATGCCGGATCTCTTGCGGGTGGTGACATCGATCGGCTGGTCCGTCCGGGAATATTTCATGGCATTCGAGAGAATAATGACGAGAGCCTGCTCCAGCAGGATCGGGTCGCCGATGACGATCTCCGGCAATCCGCGAATCTGGATCTGGAAGGGGCGGTTGGGTTCCTGCCCGCCTTGTTCCCTGCAGACCCGGCGGACGAGTTCATCCGGGTTGAACTCGCTTGGGTTGAGTACGATTCCGCCGGCCGTGGCCCTTGTATAGGACAGGATCGTTTCGATCAGCTCGTCGAGGCGCAGACTGGCCCGCCAGATCTTCTCGGCTTTCGCCCGAATATCGTTGGTGCCCAGTCGATCGGCTCGCCTGATCAAGCCTTGGGCCAAGGCATTGATTGTGGAGAGAGGCGTTCTCAGTTGATGCGCCAGGAGGGCGACGCGATCCAATGGGTGAGCCGAGTTCCTCCCCGTTGTACGACGGGTCGCACGGTGGGGAGGCCTCAATGATGGCCGGGGAGGACGTCGAGTGGCTGCGGGCACGGACGCGATACCTATATAACTTTATAACGTTTAAAGTCTGGATTGATCCGAATTAGTGCACCCGAAGCCGTTGTCCATCCCCTTCCTTAGTGGATGGATAGAAACATAGCCTTACGCAGAAGAATGTTGTTGGGTTGGGAAATGGAAATATTCCGATGTAATTATCGCGGAAATAAATACTCTAAACGAAAACTGATGTAATAAATAAGCAAATTGGATACTATCGATCTAAATTTCTTTCATTGAATAGTCAGGTCTCTTCGGTTCCAACTATAGTTGTCGTTGTGGTTGCAATTTATTTAAAATCGACTGCGCGGGAAAGCGTTGCCCTATCTGGATATCGACTTCAGGAGAAACATCATGGATCATGACCGTGCCGAAGGCAGCATGAAGAACATGAAGGGCCGCCTCAAGGAAGGCCTTGGCAAGGCCCTGGGCGGCTCGAAGATGGAAGCCGAAGGCAAGATGGAGAAGACCGAGGGCAAGGTCCAGAACACCATCGGCGGAATCAAGGATTCGCTCCGCAAAAATCCTTGATTGTGGCGCACGAAAAAGGGGCCCGGCGTGAGCCGGGCCTTTTCACATGGGATTGTCCGCCTTGCGGATCAGGAAGCTTATTCTTGAAGCTTCCTGTTTTTGCTCTTCGAGAACATCGCCTGTTTCGCGGATCAGATTGGGAACGTCGATGCCCGCCAGCGGATCCGTGCAGATGACACGCAGTCTTGCGCCGGGAGACATAGAGAGCAGGGCTTTTCGCGTGCGCAAAACCGGCAGCGGGCACTTCAGGCCGGATAGATCGAGTTCTGTCATCGCATTCGTTCCCGCTGCGCCAAAACATTCGCCGTGGCTAGATCGTCCGGCGTGTTGATGTTGAAGAAAGGATCGACCGGCTCGATGGGCCAGGAGGCTTCGGCATATCCATGGAGTCTCGTCCACTCCCTCACACTGCGGATGCCGTCGTCCAGGAGCGCCTGACGTAGATCGTGCCGCAGAGACACAGGCCAGAGGCCGACAGCGAAATGAACCTGCGAGCCCGATGCCGCACAGGCGAGTGACCGTCCGGTTTCATGGCGCGTATCATGCAACCGCTGCACCAAGTCATGCGGAATGAAAGGTGTATCTCCCGGAATGCTAACGACCCATTCGATATCGGGGCGATGTGCGGCGCTCCATTCGAGAGCTGTCAGGATACCGGCCAACGGTCCCGGATAACCAGCCATCGAATCCGGCACGACGGGGAAGCGCATATTCTCGAAGCGGAAGAGATCGCTGTTCGCGTTGACGATGATGCTGTCGCATTGCGGAGCGAGACGCTGCGCCACGTGCTCGAGAAGCGTGAGCCCCTCAAGGACGAGCAGAGGCTTATCGCCTCCGCCCATGCGCCGCGAAAGACCGCCCGCGAGAATGACGCCGAGGGTAGGGGGCATCATCATGCCGAGCCTGCTCACTCGATCACGATGCGCGGCGCCGGCTTTGCAGCCGCACCACCTGAAAGCGATGTCCACACCTGCTGCGCCATATCCTTATAGATCCTGGCATGCGGCCCTTCCGGATCAGCGACCACGACCGGCCGACCGGCATCCGACAATTCGCGGATCGTCATGTTGAGCGGGACTTCACCGAGGAAGGGGACCTCCAGGCGCCTGGCCTCCTCACGCGCGCCGCCATGTCCGAAGATGTGGGAGCTCTGGCCGCAATGCGGGCAGATGAACGTCGCCATGTTCTCGACGATGCCGAGGATCGGAATCTCCACCCGCTTGAACATGGAGACGCCGCGTCGCGCATCGATGAGAGCGAGATCCTGCGGCGTCGACACGATTACGGCGCCGGCGAGCGGTGTGGCCTGCGCCATAGTGAGTTGCGCATCGCCCGTGCCGGGCGGCATGTCGACCACGAGCACGTCGAGATCGCCCCAGGCCACCTCGCGCAGCATCTGAGTGATCGCCGACATCACCATCGGTCCGCGCCAGATCATCGCGGCTTCCTCTTCCACAAGGAAGCCGATGGACATGACCTTGATGCCGTAGGATTCCATGGGCTCCAGAACGCGGTTCTCGAGCACGCGCGGCTTGCCGTGAATGCCGAGAAGCTTCGGCATGGACGGGCCGTAGATGTCCGCATCGAGCAGGCCGACCTTCAGTCCCAATACCTTCAGCCCGAGGGCCAGGTTGGCGGCGGTGGTCGACTTGCCGACGCCGCCTTTTCCGGATGCGACAGCGATGACATGCTGCACGCCGGGAATGCGCTGGTTCTTGGGCTGGGCCGCTGCCCGGGCCCGCTGAGGCGCGGCCGGGGAGGGGGCGGATGCCCCGGAGCCGGCAGGCCGGTCGGCGGTGAGGCTGGCAAAGACGCCCTTCACTGCCGGCAGGCCCTGTACTGCCGCGACGGCGGCCTGGCGCACCTGTTCCATGCTTGCGGCTTCGGATGGTTCAATGGTGATCGAGAACATGACCCGGCCGGCATTGTCCACCACTACGTCCGACAGGCGCCCGGAGGCGACGAGGTTGGTTCCGCTTGCATCAACCGGAACGGTGGACAGAGCCTGCAGCACGTGCTCACGGGTAATTGCCACGATGTAGTCTCCTGATGGCTCCGAGGTTTCCGCCTCTCATGTATAGGGCAAGTGCCTGCACGTTAAGACGTTCCGGCGAGTCGGAAGCAATATCCCGAACAAAACTGCACCCTGTCCGTTGTTCACCCGATCCCTCGGGTGCCGGTTTGATCGGCCGAGCTACTGCCTTCGCAGATCATTCCCGAGAGCCTAGCAAAATGAATGAGGAGACAAGGATGCATCAACACGGCCATAACGATCCGAATGCCGGGAAACTCTATGAGCTGATCAAGGACGTGAAGATCGCCATGATGACCACCGTCGATACGGACGGGACTCTTCACAGCAGGCCCATGCACAACCACGAGGCGGATGAGCATGGGGACCTCTGGTTCTTCACCCAGATCCAGTCACCCAAAACGGCCGAACTCTCCCGCGACAATGAGGTCAACCTGGCCTATTCGGATCCGAGCAGCCAGACCTATGTGTCGGTGACCGGCAGGGCCGAGATCGTGCGCGACAAAGCAACGATTGAGGAGAAGTGGTCTGAGCCCCTGCGTGCGTGGTTCCCGAAAGGTGTGAACGATCCGCAAATCGCCCTGATCCGCGTTCATCCGGCCAAGGGTGAGTACTGGGACAGCCCGTCCTCGACGCTGGTGCATCTCTACGGCTACGCGAAGGCCGCCATCACCGGCCACCAGCCCGATCCCGGCGATCAGGCGAAGGTCGATCTAAGCTGAATTTTCGCTGCAACGCGAAATATTTCGGGGCCGTACGCGGCCCCTTTTCTTTGGCTCAATTTCATCTACCTTTACGTCACAAGCTTGAGTATGTTCGAGAGATAAAAATAGTCCGGGAAAAACCGTTCGGCATTCATAAGAACAATCTATCGGGGGCAGTCTTAGGGAGGAAACAATGAAGTCCGTCCTGCTTGCCGCAGTTTCGATTGTTGCTCTTGCGTCCTCGAGTTTCGCTCAGCCTGCAACCCAGACGCCAACCGGCAATCTGGAAAAGCTCTCATCATTCCAAAGCACCGGAACCGCCGAGCCGCGGCCCATCGCACAGGAAGGGCGCCGTGCCGATGCCATCCGGAAGAACCTCGAGAAGATTCAGCTTCCGGCCGGATTCAAGATCGATCTCTATGCGATCGTGCCTGATGCTCGCCACATGGCCGTCGGTCCTAATGCCGGTGTGGTCTTTGTCGGTACCCGCAAGAGCAATGTCTATGCCGTCACGGACCGTGACAAGGATCGGATCGCCGATGAGGTCAAGCAGTTCGCACCATCGGTTTCGTTCAAGATCCCGAATGGCGTCTGCTTCTCGCGTGACGGCGTTCTCTACGTGGCGGAGCAGAACCGGGTGCTGCAGTTCCCGGCCGCCGAGTTCTTCTATGAAGGGCCGGATGTCGCGGCTTTCGTCGTAGCCAAGCAGGGCGATCTCATTCCGCCGACGGAGGAGAGTTACAACCACACGGCCCGCGTGTGTCGGATCGGAGCCGACAACAAGCTCTACATCGCGCTTGGCCAACCCTTCAACGTGCCGCCGAAAGACAAGCTGGATCTCTACAAGCGGACCGGCATTGCCGGCATCGTCCGCATGGATCAGGACGGCAAGAATCGCGAGGTCTATGCGACCGGCATTCGCAACTCCGTCGGCATGGATTTCAACCCGGCCGACAAGTCGCTGTGGTTCACCGACAACCAGGTCGATGGCATGGGCGATGATCAGCCTCCGGGGGAGATCAACCGCGTCGCCAATATGGGACAGAATTTCGGCTTTCCCTATTACGGCGGCGGCACCGTCCGCACTGTCGAGTACAAGGACGATCCGGTTCCGGCGGGCGTCGTCGGACCTCAGGCTGAAATGGATCCACATGCGGCCGATCTCGGCATGATGTTCTACACCGGCAAGATGTTTCCACAGACCTATCAGGGCGGCATCTTCTCGGCGCAGCACGGCTCCTGGAACCGCACCAAGCCGGTCGGTGCGCGGGTCATGTTCACCCCAGTCAAGCCGGACGGCACGGCGGACAAGACGCAGGTCTTCGCGGAAGGATGGCTCACGGAAAACGGGGAATATCTCGGACGCCCGGTCGATGTCGCCATGCTGCCTGACGGGTCGCTGCTCGTCGCCGACGATACGGCGGGTGCGATCTATCGCATCTCCTACGAAGGCCGGTAAGCACCGTCCGACGGGCGTGCCGCAAGGCGCGCCCGTCCTCTCTGGAAAGTCAATTATGAAGATGATCCATATCCTCGCCCTGACGGGGCTGGTCCTGGGCGGCTTTGCTTCCGATCCAACCTATGCCGGAGATGCCAGGGCAGGGCGCCAGAAGATCACCACGTGTCAGGCCTGTCACGGGCTCGATGGTCTTTCGAAGAATCCGGAATCGCCCAATCTGGCTGGGCAGATCGAAAGTTACCTCACCAGGAGCTTACAGGCTTACCGTTCGGGCGAGCGCAAGAACGATGCTATGAACATAGTTGCGAAGGAGCTGTCCGACGAGGATATCGCCGATGTGTCGGCTTACTATGCCTCGATCCAGGTTGATGTCCTGCCGCCCTGAAAGGCCTATGAAAGTCTTGTAGCCGGCACTCTTTCATCCCGGACGCCCCTTCGCTATTGTCTCGCCTCCTTTGAGTGGCAAGGAGCAGGCGATGGCGGACATCGCAACCCGGGTCTACAACCATACCTGGAAGATCGATCCGATCGTCCGGTCCGTTCTGGATACGGATTTCTACAAGCTTCTGATGGCGCAGACGATCTTTCGCCGCCACCGGGACGTGCAGGTCACATTCGGCATTCACAACCGCACCACCCGCATCCGCTTGGCGGACATCATCGATGCCGGCGAATTGCGTGAGCAGCTTGACCATGTGCGCAGCCTGTCGCTGACGCGGGGCGAGTCCACCTGGCTGCGCGGCAATACCTTCTACGGTAAGCGGCAGATGTTCTCGCCGGAATTCATGGACTGGCTCGAGACCTTCCGCTTCCCGGAATATCTGCTCGAGAAAGAGGGGGGCCAGTATGTGCTGACCTTCCACGGTCCCTGGATCGAAACCACCATGTGGGAGATCCCGGCGCTCGCGATTCTCAACGAGTTACGTTCGCGCGGCGTGCTCAAGGGGATGGCGAAGTTCGAGCTTCAGGTGCTCTATGCCCGCGCTATGACACGGGTCTGGGAGAAGATCCAGCGGCTCAAGCAGCTGCCCGACCTGTCCATCTCCGATTTCGGCACGCGGCGGCGTCATGGCTTTCTCTGGCAGGACTGGTGCGTGCAGGCGATGATCGAGGGCTTAGGCTCATCCTTCCTCGGCACATCCAACTGTCTCATCGCGATGCGCCGTGAGGTTGAGGCCGTGGGTACGAATGCCCATGAACTGCCCATGGTCTATGCGGCGCTGACCGACAGCGACGAGGAGCTGGCCAAGGCGCCATATCATGTGCTGGCCGACTGGCAGCAGGATTACGAGGGCAATCTGCGGATCATTCTGCCCGATACCTACGGCACCACGAACTTCCTGCAGAACGCGCCTGATTGGGTGGCGTCGTGGACTGGTATCCGGGTGGATTCGAAGGATCCGATCGAAGGTGGCGAGGAAGCCATCGAGTGGTGGCATCGGCGCGGGCAGAATCCGAAGGAGAAGCTGGCGATCTTCTCCGACGGTCTCGACGTGGATGTGATCGAGCGCATCCACCAGCATTTCCGCGGCCGCATGCGCATCGGCTATGGCTGGGGAACGTTGCTCACGAACGACTTCCGTGGCCTTGCTCCGGATGGAGCGCTCGACCCGATCTCGATTGTCTGCAAGGTCATCTCGGCCGATGGGCGACCGACGGTGAAACTTTCCGACAATCCGACGAAGGCTATGGGGCCGAAGGTGGAAATCGAACGCTACAAGCGCATATTCCATGTGGGGCAGCAAACGGCCCAACCTGTTCTGGTATGACGACCATGATGATCGATCTCAATTGCGATATGGGTGAAGGCTTCGGTCCCTGGCCGATGGGAGACGACGAGGCGATGCTCGACATCGTCTCCTCCGCCAACATCGCCTGCGGCTATCACGCGGGCGACCCGTCCATCATGTTTCGCACGGCGGAGATCGCGAAGCGCAAAGGCGTCGCCATTGGCGCGCACCCGGGCTTCAACGATCTGCACGGCTTCGGCCGCCGCGTGATCCGCGGCGACTCTCCGGCGGAAATCGAGCGCATGGTCGCCTACCAGATCGGCGCGATGCAGGCCGTAGCGTCTCTTGCCGGGCATAAGGTCACCTACGTGAAGGCGCATGGTTCGCTCAACAACATGGCGAACGAGGACATGGATCTCGCGCTAGCCATCGCACGTGCCATCAAGAGCGTCGATGCAAGCCTCATCAATGTCTGCATGCCCGGCCTATTGATGGAAAAAGCGTCCGAGCAAATTGGCGTGAAGGTGGCGCGCGAGTTTTTTGCTGATCGCACCTATGAGGATGACGGTACGCTGACGAGCCGCAAGAAGCCGGGCTCCGTCTTGCACGATGCCGATGCTGCCGCCGAGCGCGTGCTGCGCGCCGTGCAGGACAGGGCAGTGACGACGACCTCAGGTAAGCGCATTCCCGTCGAGTTCGACACGATCTGCGTGCACGGCGACGAACCGAGCGCCGTCGCCATGGCCCGCACGGTTCGTGCGAAGCTGGAGGAGAACGGCATCACCATCGCGCCATTTGCAGCACGGTAAGGTCTCAGGATCAAGGATCGCCATCAGCTCCTTGAATGAAAGCCGAGCTCGCGCACTAAAAAGCAGGTGAGTTCCAAGTCGTTTTTATGAATGCCTTTGGAAGCATCGGTCAGGAAGTGTGGATGTATTTACTTGGCAATTCTGTGTAGGCTATTGGAGAAATTGACAGCGTCATGGAGCGAAAGGCCCCCGCTCCATGACAGTCGTAGGTCCTGCTAGAGTCACTTTGATAAGATGAGCCAACGCCAGTCGCAGAAAGTTTTGATTCTAAGTTGGCTCGTTTCAAAAGAACGGGCTCAGATCCTTGAGAGCGATCACATGCATCCCACCCTTGGCGCCGTTCGCACCGGCTGTTCCATCGCCGAGATTTACGGGTGAGGGAAAACCACCTGGAGATCCAGGACCTGAGGGACCGCGCCAGCCATTCCGACCTGCGCCAGCACCGCCATTCCCCGGTGTTCCAGGTGCGCCGCCCCTGCCGCTGATTCCTCCCAGACCACCTTGGTTGTTGACACGAGAGTAGCTGAAGGTATCTGCCCCTCGTGGGAGCGACACAAAGATGATCTCCCCTCCGTCACCTCCCGGACCACCATCGCCACCGCGCCCTCCCATACCGGCTATACCGCCATTGCCGCCGGGACCAGGTCCTTCTTTGCAATCGACGAGGCTGGTGGCACCTTCCTTACCATTCCCGGCGTGACCGCCATCGCCACCGCGGCCACCGGAGCCCCCCGTACCTCCATCGATACCGCGTGCAAGGACAGCAAGATTAAGAAGGCCTGCCGGGATCTCCTGGTTCTTATCGTCTAGTAGCCGTTCTGCGATGATGTAGATGGTTGGCAGTTGCAGGCGTTCGCCCACTCCGCCATTCCCGCCTGTGCCGCCCGGATGCCCGTCGTTCCCTCTGCGGTTGGTTTCGCCGAAGTCATCCGCGCCTCGTTGCCCTGTATTGCCGGTACGGCCAGCAGCCCCGCTGCGAACATTCATATCTCGTTCGATGAAAGAATAATTGAGCGGGTCTCGGAATTTAATTCGTCTTGCAACGATTGCTACCCAGGGGGATCTAAGGTTCGTGAACACCAGTCGAGATCCTGTATCAAAAACGATCTCGTCGGCTTTTATGATTTGTTGCCCAAATGACTCGTTTCCCGTGATCGGGATCACCTCCCTGATATTCGGTGCTGCTTTGATGGCGTCGGCCACCGTCCTAGGGACCTCGGGTGTCAATGTATTCGCATATGCGGAGAGATCTCTCCTGACGACCACCGAAGTCCCCCTGTCTAGAAGCAATTCCTGCGCCTGGGGTGAAAAGCTGGAAGCAAGGAACAGACTGGCTCCCATAAGAAACCTGTACATGGGCGTTTCCTCAACCTAAAGCGGTATATGCCGCCAAATACAATTTTAGGTTTAAGATTTTTCAGCGGACAACTGCCCTTAAGAGACTGCTGTCTATCCCGAAGAATGAGAGCTGGTCGGGTTGCGGAGGACTGAGGTTAGACGTTCTGCTTCCTGAGCTTGCTATTGCTAACTTTCAAGCTCACTCGCGCCCCGTTCCAAAATGAACCTTCCTGAGGAAAGGCTCCAAAGCCGCCAGCGTTTCCTCCGGCGCTTCCTCGGCAAGGTAATGTCCACAGTCGATGCTGTGGCCTTCCACATGGTCGGCCCAGTCGCGCCACACGGCCGGCACGTCGTACCAGCGGTCGAGGCCGTTCTTCTGGCCCCAGAGCGCCTGCACGGGGCATGCAATGCGGCGGCCGGCCTTCTGGTCATCTTCATCAAGGCGCATATCGATGGTGGCGCCGGCGCGGTAATCCTCGCACATCGCGTGGACCGTCTCAGGATCGGTGTAACAGCGGCGGTATTCGGCAAGCGCCGCTTCATCGAAGAGCGAGCGGCCTCGACGCAGATAAAACACGTCCGGATCCGACGCGATCAGACGCTCGGGGATGGGATACGGTTGGGCGAGGAAGAACCAGTGCCAGTAGCCCATGGCGAAGGCCATGTCCGTGCGCTGGAAATGTTCTGCGGTGGGAATGATGTCGAGAACTGAGAGCGAGACGATCCGCTCCGGGTGATCGAGCGCCATGCGATAGGCGCAGCGCCCGCCACGGTCATGGCCGACGACGGCGAAGCGCTCGAAGCCGAGAGCCTGCATCGCCTCGACCTGATCGCGTGCCATTGCCCGCTTGGAATAGGGTTCATGATCTTCTGTCGTTGGAGGCTTGGAACTGTCGCCGTAGCCGCGCAGGTCTGCGCAGACCACCGTGTAGGTTTCGGCGAGCTTCGGTGCCACCTTGTGCCACATCACATGGGTCTGCGGATGCCCGTGCAGCAGAAGGACGGGCGGTCCGCTTCCGCCATGGTGGAGGTTGATGACGGCGCCGGAGGTTTCGATTTGGCGATGCGTGAAATTATCGAACATCCTGATGTTGTACCGGGGATGGTGTGGATCGTCACCAGGAGCGGCGCTCGCCATTGTCGATATGGATGATGCCGTTTCGATAGATCTTGAGACCGCCGACCTGGGGATGCGCCCGCAAATAGGCCATGACGCCCCGCGCGCGGGCGCGCACGCGAAAGTCGATGGCGCGGCAGGAGAGGTGCAGGGAGTAGCGAGCGCCGCCGGCACGCCAGTTGCGTCCCCTGGTCCGGTGGGTGGACTCGACACTGACGGGTCCGAATTTTTCTGCGACCGATGCCACGACGTCGCGCAGATTCCCGGGGGTGCAATTGGTCGGAGCGCTCGCGCGTAAGGTGATCGTTCCTTCCGACACCAACGAGGCGAAGCCGGAGAGAGTTTTGGCGCTCGGCAGGCTTCCGGTGATTTCGGGATCCTTAAGCTGATCGTCGGAAGGCAAGCTGGCATATTGCGTCGGAGGAATGACCCCTCCATCTCCACCGGCCTTGAGCGCAGCCGGTGAGAGACCCAACAGAAACACACCTATCATAGACATATGGCGAACTCGGGCGTCAGTGCTCATCGGGTTCTCCCGTTCTGAGCCCCCACAAAGTCACTGCCGCCGAATGGTCCTCCCAACGGCACCCGCTGCTTGTCGCTCAATAACTGACGGTTGAGTGCGCAACGTTAGGCATGGCTACCTAAGGTAAGCTTGACCATAGGCAAGAACACCTAATCCATCGGGGATCGTACCCGGCTGGCAAAGCTTTATTTTGCAAGGAATCCTATGAGAGGAAATTTTGGGTGAGTTATGACATAACAAGCTTCCGATCTTGCAGAACCTTGTCTGAATTCACACATCAAAGACCGTTGTGCCAATCATCGGGATTGGCCCCTCGGAGACAGGAATGAACACTGCCCGTAGCGCCGTTTTCGACGCTATCAAGACCGCAGGCCCGACCAAGGTCGATGCGATCGCACGCGTCACGCTCGTCGCCAAAATGCTGGACAGCGCCGTGCTGATTCCCGGCCTGAACCGGCGCGTCGGCTTTGATGCCGTGCTCGGCCTCGTGCCGGGCGTCGGCGATGTGATTTCGGCGGCTCTCGCCAGCTACATCATCTGGGAGGCCCGTCAGCTCGGATTGCCGCGCTGGAAGATCGCGCGCATGATCGGCAATGTCGCGGTCGATACGGCCATCGGCGCGATTCCGTTCGCGGGCGACGTATTCGACGTCTTCTTCAAGGCCAATCAGCGCAATCTGCGGATCATTCACGAGCATCTGGGCACGCCCAGGCGCGGGCCGCGCGAGATCGACGGAACGGTCGTTCGGGTGGAGGAGCGCTAATGAAACGCCTCCTCTGGATTCTCGCCTGGATCGCCGTTGCGGTGTGGTCACTGTTCGCCTGGGGTGCCTACGGTCTGCTCGATTTCTTCGGTGGCATTGCAGCGCGCAATGCGGATATCGTCACCGGCCATCCCGAGACAGTCGAGTGGTTGTCCTGGGCTCTGATGACATTGCGAAGCCTCGGGCTTGGTGCCATCGTCGTGGTCTGGGGGGTGGTCTCGCTGGTGATCCTCGCCGTTCCGGCCGTGTTCGGCCTGTTCCTCGGCGGATTGAGGCGTGAGCCCTATGTCGACGACTGGCGCGGGCCGCGGATCGATCCCCGCTCGCCGGGGCCTTTCCTGCCGCGATCAGGACAGCATCCGATCCGGCGGATTGAAAAGCGATAAAGAGAAAAGAGCGAAGCGGCATCCGCTTCGCCCTTCATGTATCTGGCTCAAGTGAATCAAACGACGCGCGTGTCATCCCCGGCGAGCCGAAGGCGAGGGAAGGGGATCCATAGCGCTGAGCGTATCAGTGGAGTCCCTTCCTCTTCGCTGACGCTCCGGCCGGGAATGACGCCATCCTCGTATGATCGATGCTCTACCGATGGCTTGAGATGAACTGCTTGAAGCGCTCGGATTTCGGAGCGCCGAACACTGCCGCCGGCGGACCTTCCTCTTCGACCACGCCCTTGTGCAGGAACACGACCCGGTTCGACACGTCGCGGGCAAACCCCATTTCGTGCGTCACTACCAGCATGGTGCGGCCTTCCTCGGCGAGCGAGCGCATGACGCGCAGAACCTCACCGACGAGCTCTGGATCGAGTGCGGAGGTCGGTTCGTCGAACAGCATCACCTTGGGATGCATGGCGAGCGCCCGCGCAATCGCTGCGCGCTGCTGCTGGCCGCCGGAAAGGTGGGAAGGGTACTGATTGCGCTTGTCGACGATGCCGACCTTTTTCAGCAGCTCCTCGGCCTCAGCGATGCACTCGGCCTTTGGGCGCTTCTGCACATGCACGGGCGCTTCGATCACGTTCTCCAGGATCGTCATGTGAGACCAGAGATTGAAGCTCTGGAACACCATGGCGACGCGCGAGCGGATGCGGTCGACCTGACGCTGGTCTGCAGGCTCCATGCCCTTGCGGCCTTTCTTTAGGCCGATGGTCTCACCGCCGATGCGGATCTCGCCGGAATCCGGCACTTCCAGCATGTTGATGCAGCGGAGCATGGTCGACTTGCCAGAGCCGGAGGCGCCGAGGATCGAGATCACGTCGCCTTCCTTCGCGCTCAGCGACACGCCTTTGAGCACCTCGAGATTGCCGAAGCTCTTGCGCAGATTGTTGACGGAGACGGCGGGAGCAGCCTCGGCAGAGGCAGGTTGGATCGACAAGGATGCAACTCCATTAGACATGGGCGGCCTCCAGACGCGGCTCGATGGCCGGGGGGCGGCGCAGATGAGGCGAGAGCCACCATTCGATGGCCATGATGATGCGCGTGATGATGAAGTTGAGGATGAGGTAGATCAGGCCCGCGACGATGAAGACTTCAACCGCGCGGAACGTCTGCGAAATGAGTTTCGCGGCAAGTCCGGTCACTTCCATCATGGTGATGATGGAGGCAAGCGAGGTTGCCTTCACCATGAGAATGATCTCGCTGCCGTAAGCGGGGAGGGCTTGGCGAACTGCGATCGGGAAGACGATGCGGCGGAAGAGCAGGAAGCCCGACATGCCGCAGGCCCGCGCCGCCTCGACCTGATTGTGAGGCACGGATTGCAGGCCGCCGCGCATGATCTCGCTGGCATAGGCCGCGGTGTTGAGGGTGAGCGCCAGCACCGCGCACCAATAGGGCTCGCGGAAAAATGTCCAGAGACCCCATTCCTGCAGCGTCGGGCGAAACTGTCCTAGGCCGTAATAGATCAGGAAGATCTGCACGAGCAGCGGAGTGCCGCGGAACACGAAGACATAGGCCTGAGCCGGCCAGTCGAGTACCTTGATCCTCGACATGCGCATGAGCGCCAGGAGCATGGCGAAGACGGCGCCGAGCACGACGGACATGAAGGCGAGATTCAGCGTCAGCGGCACGCCACCCAGGAGCGTGAAGAAGCTGTCGCGCATGAAGGCGAAATCCATCAGGAAGCCCTCCGCATGCCACGCATCGAGTGGGTCTCCGCGCGCTGGAACATGTAGGTCGAAACCCAGGTGATGAGCAGGTAGAGAACCGCCGCCGTGATGTAGAAGTCGAACGGGCGGCGCGTGGAGCCCGCCGCGATGTGCGACTGGCGCAGCAGTTCGACGAGGCCCGTCACGGAGATCAGAGCCGATTCCTTCAGAACCAGCTGCCACGTGTTGCCGAGGCCCGGAATGGCATAGCGCAGGACCTGCGGAGCGATGATGCGACGGAACATCAGCCAGCGATGCATGCCGACCGACCGGGCAGCCTCGATCTCGCCGCGGCTCACGACCTGATAGGCGCCGCGGAAGACCTCGGCCTGATAGGCGCCCGACACGATGCCGATGGCCATGGCGCCGGTCGCGAACGCGGGCACGCCGATGAAGCCCTCGGCCCCGAACAGGCTGCCGATGGCGCCGAGCGCCGCGCTGCCGCCGAAATAGAAGAGATAGATCACGAGAAGATCGGGAATGCCGCGCAGGACGGTGGTGTAACCGTCCGCGAGACTCCGGATCACCAGGTTGCCTCCGATCTTCCCCCAGGCCACCAGGGTCCCGACAACGGAGCCCGCGAGGAAGCCGCATGTGGCGACGGCAATCGTCATCCCCGTCGCGGTGAGAAGGGCCCATCCCCATCCGTTGGGGCCGAACCCGACGAGCTCGAAATAGCTCAGCTGCTGCACGCTTCAACTTTCCTGAATAGGCTCACCTTTGGAAAAACCGAAGATGAGGCCGCCATCCGTCACATCCGGTACCGCCCATGCCGGCGCCCATCCGGCCCGAGCTCTCGCCAGGCTGGATGGGAGACGCTCTTGTCAGCTTTGCGGCGTCATGTCGACCTTGAACCACTTCTGCGTGAGCTTCGGAATGGTCCCGTCATCGACCGCAGCCTGAACGGCCTTGTCGAACATGGCCTTGAGTTCGGCGTCGTCCTTGCGCAGGCCGACGGCCACGCCGCGCCCGAGTACATCGCCGCTCACCCCACCACCGGCGATGACCATGTCCTTGAATTCCGGCTTTTCGGTCGTCGCCTTGAGCGAAGAATGGGCTGCGAAGATCGCATCGACGCGACCGGCGGAGAGGTCGAGATCATGCTGCTCCGTGGTCTTGTATTCACGGATGGTGATCGTGTCCTTGAGGTACTTTTCCAGGAATTGCGAGTTCACGGTCGAGCCCTGGACACCGATGGTCTTGCCCTTCAGGATCGGCTTCCATTCCTCGATCATCGCCTTCGACGCGGCAGCATCCTTGTCGAGGCTGAACCGCTTGCCCTCGCCGGCGAGCTTCGCCAGGGGCGAGTCCTTCATCACGCCCCAGCCGTGGAGGCCCGAGGCATAGGGACGGGAGAAGTTGATCGTCTCGAGGCGCTTGTCGGTGATGTTCATGCCGGCCATGATGGCATCGTACTTCTTCGCCTGAAGCGCCGGAATGATGCCGTCCCAGTCCTGAGCGACAATCTCGCACTTGACGTTCATGCGCTTGCACAGGTCGTTGGCGAGATCGATCTCAAAACCTTCGAGCTTGCCGCCCGCGCCCGTGAAGTTCCACGGGGCATAGGCGCCTTCCGTGGCAATCTTGACGGTCTTCTCCTGCGCCGTCGCTCCGCCGATGGCGAGCGTGGAGGCCAGGAGGCCAAGACCCAGAACTTTAAAGAGTTTCATCGTCATCCCTCTGGTCAGCTTCGACTGATCCTATTGTCGGATGAAGGCCCTCATGGACCTCCATCTCGCGCCCAGAAGCTAACATTCAAAAGCCAAGCCGGCGCAAGTCCTAAACATGCTGAATAAAGCGCCCAAGCTGGCGATTTCGGTCGCAATCGAGGTGGATCGATACAAAAAAGGCGCGGCCGAAGCCGCGCCTTGGATGTCCGATCCTACGGGATCAGGAACGGGGGGTGGTATCGATCTTGAACCACTTCTCGGACAGCTTCTTGACCGTGCCGTCCTTGATCGCGGCCTGGATCGCGTCCTCGAAGCTCTTCTTGAGCTCGGTCTCGCCCTTGCGCAGGCCGACGCCGACGCCAGCGCCGAGCATGCCACCGGTGATGGACGGGCCGACCAGGGTGTAGTCCTTGAACTCGGGCTTCTCAAGGGTGCCGATGATGGCGGTCGAGTCGGCCAGAACGGCGTCGATGCGGCCAGCGGCCAGATCGAGGTCATGGGCCTCGGTGGACTTGTACTCGCGGATCTCGGCCGTGCCCTTCAGGTACTTGTCGGCGAAGTTCGCGTGGATGGTCGAGCCCTGGACGCCGATGGTCTTGCCCTTCAGAACCGGCTTCAGGTCGGCGATCGCCTTCTCGGCGGCGGCCTGCTGAGTCGACAGATTGAAGGCCTGGCCCGTGCCGGGCATCTTGGCGAGCGGCGAGCTCTTCGCCACCAGGAAGCCGTTCGGGGAGTTGGCATAGGGACCGGCGAAGTCGATGGTCTTCTTGCGCTCGTCGGTGATGCTCATGCCGGCCATGATGGCATCATATTTCTTGGCAGTGAGCGCCGGGATGATGCCATCCCAGTCCTGAGCCACGATCTCGCAGGTGACGTTCATACGCTTGCACAGATCGTTGGCGAGGTCGATCTCGAAGCCTTCGAGCTTGCCGCCCGCGCCTGTGAAGTTCCACGGAGCATAGGCGCCCTCGGTGGCGATCTTTACCGTCTTCTGTTGGGCGGCCGCTCCGCCGATGGCGAGAGCCGAGCCGAGGAGAGCCAAGCCGACGGTCTTAACGAATTTCATAGTCGTTCCCTTGTTTGTGGGCCCCGGTTGCAGCTGAGGCCTGATTTAACCGCGGCCGTTCGGGCCGCGCCGTGACGCAGTAACAGCCAAACTTAGCAAAAAGGCAAGAGGTCGCCGGGCTGGCTTTACACAACCCGCAGCCTGATCTCACCGAGGCCCTCGATGGCGCCCACCATGGTCTGACCTTGCGTCACTGCACCCACTCCGTCCGGAGTTCCGGAGAGGATCACGTCGCCCGGGGCAAGCTCGAAATAGGCGGAGAGATAGGCGATCTGCTCAGCGACGGACCAGATCATGTCGAACAGATCCGCCTTCTGCTTCGTCGTTCCATCCACCGACAGGGAGATGGTCCCGCTCGCCGGATGGCCGATCTTTGACGCAGGGTGGAGCGGACCAACCGGGCCTGAGTGATCCGCCGCCTTGCCCAGTTCCCAGGGACGGCGCAGCTGCTTGGCTTCGTCCTGGAGGTCGCGGCGGGTCATGTCGAGGCCGACCGCATAGCCGAAGACGTGGTCGAGGGCCCGCTCGACGGGGATGTCCTTGCCGCCCTTGGCCAGCGCCACGACCATCTCGATCTCGAAATGGTAGTTCCCGGTCTTCGGCGGATAGGAATGATCCGCCGTTTCACCTTCCGGAACAGGCTGGAGAGCATCCGCCGGTTTCATGAAGAAGAAGGGCGGCTCGCGGGTCGGATCGCCGCCCATCTCCCGCGCATGGGCCGCATAGTTGCGGCCGACGCAATAGACGCGGCGGATCGGAAACAGGTCGGTGCTGCCGGCGACGGGGAGGGCGGGAATCGAAGGTGCGGGAATGACGTAGGCCATGGAAGCTCGCGATAGGTCGGCGAATAAGGTTCGAATGGCTCCTTCCTACACATTGGGAGGAGCACCACAAGCCGTCACCGTCAGGTTCGAGAGCCGCTTTCGGCGAATACGAAAACGGCGGGCCGTGGCCCGCCGTAAAGTCCTCGTCTCTGTGCTGCCGCTTAACGGCGGGCCGCGCCGCCGGGAAGACGACGGGCTTCGGCCGCGTGCTGCTCGATATGCGGCACGACCGAGGCTGCGAACTGGCGCAGGGACGGATCGTTGCCGGCTTGGGCATAGCCCGAATGCAGAGCCAGAGCTTCCTGGTGAGCCTCGCGCTGGGCCTGGCCATAGAGTCGGTCGAATTGCGGGCCTGAAGCGGCGGCAAGTTGGTTCAACATAGCGGTCTTCTCGGGGCTGAGCGGCATGCCGAGGCGGATCGGGGTCACCGAGCCGGTCGATTGCACATCGGCCGCACGGCCCGCCGCAGCGCCCGTGGTCGCGCCGACACCCGCGCCAACCGCTGCGCCTACCGGCCCACCGACCACGGCGCCGACACCGGCTCCAGCCAAGGCACCGGTCGCAGTCCCGCCGGCCGTGCCGGGAGTTCCGCTCGCCGCAGCACCGGCTGCTGCGCCCGTGGTTGCGCCGACGCCGGCACCGACGGCTGCACCTACGGGGCCGCCCACCAAGGCGCCGATGCCCGCACCGGCCAGGCCGCCGCCGAGCGAGCCGCCGATGAACTGACCGGACGCGGTATAGACCGGGCGGCCGCCATTGAGGGCCTGGCTGGTCATGGCATGATCTTTGATCATGTCTTCTGCGTAGCGGCGCACGGCAGGATTGCGCGAACGCTCAAGGGCAAGCTGGCTCGAGGCGATCTCGAAGGCATCCGATTGAGCCGCCATCCTGCGATAGGTCTGACTGTCCATGATCTGGGCAGTGGCCGGGACGGCCGAAACGGATGCAAGCAAGGCCGCAAGGGAAAGATATTTTTTCATGGGATGACTCCTGTCTTCAGAGGGCGCAGAACGCCAAGCGAAGCCAATCGGGCTTGCAAGCTCATGGATGTCTGCTGCACCCCTTCAACGGAGGGCGATCTAAGCGGTTCCAGAAGAGATAAGGATATGCTGCCGTCAAGGGTGAAACGGATGGCAACTATCAGGAAGATAGATCGTCAATTCCAGTCAAAACAACGGTTTCCAGTGAAGTTGCTCATTTCAGGTGGTGGGTGAAGCCTTGTCATAATCTCTGCGTCCCAAGAAGCTGGGCCGAAATGCAGGCTCAAAGCTTCTCTTTTGGCTGACGAATGCGTGCAAGCGAGAGCATGCCCATCCCGCCGACTGTACCGTCAGGCTTCAGGCCGCGCAGCTCTGCCGTCAGGAGGAAGCCGGTGTCGTCGCGGTCGATGGTGAAGAGGTGATAGCCAGCCTTGTGGGTCAACGTCCCGCTGCGGGCCGATGCGGAAGGTGCGCCGATGACCGGAATGGGACCGCGCGGACCGTCGAGATGGGCGAGCGAGCCGACATGGTTGTGGCCATGGAGTACGAGTTCGGCGCCGACCCGGCCCAGCATCTTCTCGAAGCGGCGCGCATCGGTGAGGTTGCGCCCGGCCTCGGCCCCGCCGACATGCGGCGGGTGGTGAATGAGGATGATGCGGAAACAGTCCGGATCGCGCCCGAGATCTCCGAGAATCTGCTCGACGGCTTTCGACTGCTTCGAGCCGACCCGGCCCGAGGCCACGAAGGGCAGGGTCGGAATCGCCGATGACAGGCCAATGATGGCGATGCGCCCGTAGCGGCGCAGATAGGGGAAGACGGCCTCACGGCCGTCGTCGCCGCGAGTCCAGGGCGCAATCTCCCGCATGAGGCCTTCGAGGGACCCGCGAACATAGGCGTCGTGATTGCCCGGCACGAAGGTGACACGAGACGGGTCGCCCAGACCTTCGAGAAAAACGCGGGATGTCTTCCATTCGTCTGGCAGGCCGATATTGCAGGTGTCGCCCGTGCAGGTGATGTGGTCGGGCTTTTGCGCATGGATGTCGGCGACGAGCTCAGCCAGGAGCTCCATGTCGTGCAGGTCCTGTCGGCTGCGGTGCCAGTTGTACCAGCCGGTCAGGCGCTTGCTCAAAAGCTGCTTCAGGCGCGGCCGGGGAAGCGGGCCCACATGGGGGTCGGTCAGATGAGCGATGCGGAACATGGCGGCCGGATTGGTGCGAGGGAAGCGAGAGTTCGCGCGCGTGGCCCGATCCGTCAAGCGCTGCCGATGAAGATACCGGCGAGAAGCACCAGAACGCCGCCGACGATGACCTGATAGGTCGCGCGCCAGAACGGCGTCTCCATGTATCGCGTGCGGATCCATGAAATGGCGACGAGCTCGACCGCCACCACGAGCGTCGCGATGCTGGTCGCAAGAATGAACGCATTGGGCCAGGAATTCGGCACGAGATAAGGCAGGGTATGGCCGATGCCGCCGGCCGCCGTCATGAAGCCGCAGACGAGGCCGCGCAGCCAGGGCGAACCACGGCCGGTGATCTCGCCGTCGTCGGAGAGCGCTTCCGTCAGGCCCATGCTGATGCCGGCGCCGACGGAGGCCGCAAGCCCGACCAGGAAGGTCTCCCAGTTGTTCTGGGTGGCGAAGGCCGCGGCAAACAGGGGTGCGAGGGTCGAGACCGAGCCGTCGATGAGCCCGGCGAGACCCGGCTGCACATATTGCAGCACGAAGAGCCTGTGGCGGGCGTGCTCCTCGGCGGCTTCGGCGTTCTCGGTCAGATGGGCGGCATACAGTTCGCTCGCCTTACGCTCATGACCGCGCTCGACTTCCGCGAGGCGGGTGAACAATTCGCGCACGGAGACGTCGAGGGTCTGCTGTGCGGCCTTTTCATAGAAATTTGCCGCCTGCAGCTCCATGACCTCCGCCTCGCGGCGCATGTGGTTGAGGTCGAGATGCGGGCTCCACCAAAAGGCGCGGCGCTTCAGGAAGCCGCGCACGTCCTCCCGGCGGATGGGAGGCAGATGCTCGCCGAAACGGGAGCGATAGAAGCCGTAGAGGGAATTGCGATGGGCCCGCTCTTCCTCGGCCATGCCGTCGAAGATCTCGGCCGAGGCGGGGAAATCGGCACGGAGGCGATCCGCGAAATGCTGGTAGATCCGCGAATCTTCCTCTTCGTTGCCGATGGCGAGCGCGATAACCTCGCGCTCGGACAATTCAGACAGAGACTTCATACCCGCTCCTGTTTAGAAATATTCTAAACAAGAAAGCGGGCTGCCGCCAAGTCTCCCTGTGTGGGCAGGGAGGATGGCGCGAAACTCAATACTGCGCGCCCGGGATCAGGGTCGAATAGATCGAGCGGTCCTCGAGGTTGAGGGCCGGGGACCAGGAGAAGCGGGCGGAACGGTTGAGACGGGACAGGATCAGCGCGAGAAACATTGGAGCACCTTTGGTTGGCGCTGTCTTAGACCTTCGTATAATGCGGGTCACGCGCCAAATTGCGGGAACAGCTATGCATTTCATGAATGGCCACGTTCATCGCCCGGTAATCTTGTTCTGATTGGGTGGTTCGATGTCTGACCCCCAGCCACGCCGGTCGCCGCGCCTCATCTCCCGGGCTCTCCATACTTATTGGCGCTTCTCCCGCGGCCTGACCCTGGGTGTTCGCGGAGTCGTTCTCGACCAGCAGAACCGGGTCTTTCTCATCAGACACACCTATGTTGCCGGCTGGCATCTGCCGGGCGGCGGCGTCGAGACCGGGGAGACGGCGCTGGATGCGCTTGATCGCGAACTTCGGGAAGAAGCCTGCATCGCCCTCGACGAGACACCTCATCTCTTCGGCATCTTCTTCAACAACAGGATCTCCCAGCGCGATCACGTGCTGGTCTATGTGATCCGGCGCTTCACGGTGCTGGAGGTCAAACAGCCGGACAGGGAAATCGCCGAGGCAAGCTTCTTCCCACTCGACCGATTGCCGGAAGAGACGACGGCAGCCACCCGCAACCGCCTGGCCGAAATCCTCGAGGGGCAATCTCTCTCAGCGAACTGGTGAGAGAGCATTTGCGCCGCGTTCCCGACGCTGCTATGGCCTAAGCCATTAAGTAAACGCCGAGCCCCATGAGCAATACCCGGATTCTGCGACGACGACACGGCTGACATCACGTCCAGCCGCCATTTTTTGTTTCTCGTCCTTCGCCGTGAGTCCGTTCATGACCGAGCTCTCGCTCCTGATCCGCACCGAACAACCCATCGATTCCGAGGCCATCGAGCGCCTGCACGAGCGCGCTTTCGGCCCGGGCCGATTTGCCCGCACTGCGTCTCGCCTGAGGGAAGGGGCGTCCCATCTGCTCGATCTGTCGTTCACCGCCCTGGTCGGCACCCTGCTCGTCGGCTCGGTGCGCCTGACGCCGGTGAAGGCCGGCAAGGTGTCCGCCCTGATGCTGGGGCCGCTCACCGTGGAGCCCGCCTTCGAGAGCCGTGGCATCGGCGCGGCCTTGATGCAGCGCTCGCTCGATGCCGCCAAGGCGAAAGGCCACACCCTGGTGCTGCTCGTGGGTGACGAGCCTTATTACAGCCGCTTCGGCTTCAAGCGCATCCCGCCGCAGCAACTGCAGCTTCCGGGGCCGGTCAATCCTGCTCGCTTCCTGGCGCTGGAGCTGGCGGAGGGGGCGATGGCCGGCGCGAAGGGGCTGGTGAGCCCGCTGCCGCAGGATTCCTGATCAGGCCAGAATTCCTGATCAGGCCCTGCGGCGTCCTTCGATCAGCCAGGCAGTGAGCGTCGAGCCGATTAGCAGCACCAGACCGACGAAGCCGAGCGCCATCGGGAAGACGGACACGCCGCGCACGATGGCGCTGTCGCTTGGCTTGATGCCGATCCAGTCGCCGCCGGAAAAGCGTGTGCCGGAATGCACCGCGAGAATGCGTGGCACCGTGATGCTCTGATCGCCCGCTATGGCGACCCGCCGCACCGATCCACCCGTCGCCTCGGCAATCGAACTCAAGGCCTCGGTATTGCTGAACACGTCCATCAGCTCGCGCGGATTGGCCGGGCCGATGCTGACGAAGGTGATGAGGTCGCCCGAACGGACCGTGTGCAATCCAAGCTCGCGGCTCGCCACCTGCGCGGTGAAGAGACCGGGGCGCGTCTCGGTGAGTGGCACGCTGCTCTCCGCGCCGCTCGGCGCGATGAGGGTCGCGGGATCGGTTGTCTCCGCCATGGTCTGCCGCTCGATTCGGATATCGCGTCCTTGCGCACTTGCGCGTAGCGCCTCCTCTTCGAGGGCCGGTTCCTTCATGAGCCAATGGGCGAGGCGGCGCAGCAGGTCAAGATGCGGTCCGCCATCCTGATAGCCGCGGGCCCAGAGCCAGGCATGATCGGAAAGAAGCAGCGCGACGCGGCCCTTGTCCTCCCGGCGCAGCACGAGAAGCGGTAGATCGGTTGCACCCGACATGAGGGTGTCGCCCGATTGCACTACCGAACCGATGATACGCAGCCACTCGCCCCAGGCGGGCGGCGATTGCTCGGAGCCTGGTAGGTCGCGGGTGACGGGATGCCGGTCGCCGGTATCGGTAATCTCAGCCTTATAGGGCTGCTCGACGATGCTGCCGTTGGGTTGGCCCGGAATGATCGGTGCAAGCCGCGTTTGCGCGAGGCTGCCATAGCTTGCGAATTCAGGGCCGGCAGCCACGAGGATCGCGCCGCCCTCGCGCACATAGCGCACGATGTTCTCGAAATAGCTCGATGGCAGGATGCTCTGGTTCGCATAGCGGTCGAAGATGATCAGGTCGAATTCCTTGATCTTCTGCTGGAACAGTTCACGGGTCGGGAAGGCGATCAGCGAGAGCTCGTTGATCGGCGTGCCGTCCTGCTTCTCCGGCGGACGAAGAATCGTGAAATGGACGAGGTCCACATTGGCGTCGGATTTCAGAAGATTGCGCCAGGTGCGCTCGCCCGCATGCGGTTCGCCGGAGACGAGCAGCACGCGCAGCTTCTCGCGGATGCCTTCGATCGGAACGACGGCACGATTGTTGGTCTGCGTCAGTTCGTTCGGCAGGCCCTCCACTTCGAGCTCGACCACGTTGGTGCCGCCATGCTCGATACGCACATCGAGCGAGAAGGGCGTATCGGCCCGCACCTGCTGGCGGGTGAGGACCTGGCCGTCCCGGCGCACGGTGACGAGAGCCGACCCCGTGCCGCCGCGCTCCATGATCTGTGCGCGGATGGTCTGATCCTTGCCGACGATGCCGAAGCGGGGCGCCTCCAGCAGCTTGATCTGCCGGTCGCGCTCATCGGGGCGGCCGGTGATGAGCGCATGAAGCGGTGCCCGGAAGCCGAGGCCTTCCACGGAGGGCGGAATGTCGTGCACTACGCCGTCGGTGACGAAGATAACACCGGCGAGCCGATCCGGCGGCACATCGGCGAGGCCGTTCGAGAGGGCGGCGAACAGGCGCGTGCCGTCATCGCCGTTGCCGTCATCCGCCTCGATGAAGCGGGGATCCACGTCGGCCAGCGAACCGAAGCGGCGTTCAAGTTCCGCTCGCACCTGATCGGTCATGGGTGAGCGGTCGCCCAGGGTCTGCGACGTCGAGCGGTCGATGACAACCGCCACGATATCCTTCACCTTCTCCCGATCCTCCTGCACGAGCGCCGGATTGGCGAGAGCAAGCAGAACAAGCCCGAGCGCGATGGCGCGCAGGATCGCGACCGGCCCGCGGGAGATCAGCGCCAGGACGGCTAGCAAAGCAACAACCGCACCGAGGGCCCAGAGGGCATAAGTCGGGATGAGGGGGGAGAAGCTGACGGAAAGCAAGAGACCTCCCCCTTACTGCCCGAGGCGTTCGAGCAGGGCCGGCACGTGCACCTGATCGGCCTTGTAGTTGCCGGTCAGCGCATACATGACGATATTGACGCCGCTGCGATACGAGAATTCCCGCTGGCGTTGATCGCTGCCGACGACCGGATAGATCCATTCGCCCCGCGCGCCCACAGCCCAAGCGGCGGCGAGATCGTTGGACGTGATGATGATCGGCGAGACGCCATCGCCCGAGCGGGCCGGACGGTTTGCTTCACCCTCGGGTGCGGGTGGCAGAGCCTCGACCCAGGTCTGTCCCGTGGCATAGCGGCCGGGGAAGGTGTCGAGAATGTAGAAGGTCTTGGTCAGCACGTGATCGGTCGGTACGGGCTCGAGTTCTGGAATGTCGAGGCTTGCCAGCATCCGGCGAAGGTACTGTCCCTCGGCGGTGGGCGCACCGTCCGGGCGATTGCCGAAGGCATCGCGCGTGTCGAAGATCACCGTGCCGCCGCCTTTCATGAAGGCATCAAGGCGCCGGATCGCAGCCTCCGACGGCATGGGCCGCGATGCGACGATGGGCCAGTAGATCAGCGGATAGAACGCGACTTCATCTCGCGAGAGATCGATGCCGATGGGCTCGCCGGGCGAAAGCGCGGTCCGCTGGCTCAGCACCTGCGTTAGTCCTGCCAGTCCCGCCTTGCTCGTCTCATCGACCTGCGAGTCTCCCGTGACAACATAGGCCAGCCGCGTCACGAGAGCGGGATTGGTGCTCTCCATCATCATGGACGACCGGCGTTCCTGCGCGCTTGTATCGGAGATCGGATTGAGGATGAGCGACGCGCAAAGGACGATGGCTGCCGCAGCGCCTGCGCGGCGCAGGCGTCCGGTAAGGTTCGACAGGTGGCCGCCGAGCCAGAGCGAGACGAGAGTGTCTATCAGCAGGAGCACGAGTGCGAGCATGAAGAGCGGCATGCGCAGATCGATGGTCTGTGCACCGGCGAGCGGCGCGATCCGCGCACTGAGCGGCGCATAATTGAGTGGGGCCAGCCGGTCGCCCGGCAGAAGCGCATTCACCGCAAGGCTCGAATCCACGGGGCCGTAGAAGCCCGGCGGATGCTCCCCGGTCGCACGCTCGGCATAGTTGCGCGGCACAGCACGGGCATTTGCCGGAGGTGAGGTGAAGATGCCATAGCCGTCGAGGGTCAATCGAGGGGCCACCGTCTCGTTCTCCGCGTTGCGCGCTTCCCCATTCACGTCGCCTGGCGCCCCGGCGAGAGCCGTGGTCCGGCGCAGCATGTCGACGAAGAGGCCCGACAGGGGCAGGTTCGACCAGGTGGTGTCGGCGGTGACGTGGAAGAGCACGATCATACCGTCGCCGCGTTTGTCCGCCGTGACGATGGGCGTGCCATCGGCCAGCGATGCCCAGGTTCTCGACGGCAGGTCGCCATCCGGCTCCGCGAGGATCTGGCGACGGATGCCGATCTCCTCCGGAACAGTGAGGCCGAAATAGGGACTTTCGCGGGTGAACGGTGCGAAGGTCTTCGGCGTGTCCCAGGACAGCGTGCCGCCGAGGCTGCGGCCGCCCCGGCGCAGGCGCACGGGCACGAGTTCATCATTGCCGGCGGCCAACCTGGAGCCGGCGAAGCGCAGCAGCATGCCGCCCTGTTCGACGAAGGCCGTCACTTTGCCGAGCGTCTCGCGGTCGAGGCCGCCCACATCGGCGAGCACGAGAACGGAAACCTGTTCGTCGATCAACTGGTTCACTGCATCGGCGACTGCGCCACGGCCATTGCGGATTTCGGAATAAGGCGAGAGCGCGCGCTCGATATAATAGAGCGGCGAGAGAAGCGGTTGAGCCTGATCGGACGTGCCGCCGAAGACGAGGCCGACGCGGCGGCGCTTGCCGCGCTCGTCGAGAAGATGCACTGCGCCAGCCGAGCCCTCGCCGAGGATCTCGATGCGGGCGATGGCGTTGCGGATCTCGGTCGGCAGATCGAAGGCGACATTCGTCTCGGTGGCGTTCTGATCGAAGGAGAAGCGCATGTCGGCGAGCGGCAGGCTCCTCAGATCGAGCGCGCGCACCGTGCCGGCATCGCGTCTGTTTGGTTCGGGTCGTACCAGTTTGACGTTGAGTTGGCCGCTGGCATTCTCAACACCGGCAACGGCGAGCGCCGGAGCACGTTCCGCTTTCAGGACGGTAATCCGCTGCCCGCTCGCCATTTGCGCTAAGCCGTCGATGAAGCCCTGTCCATCAACGCCGGCCACCCCGTCGCTGATCCAGACAATATTTACCTCAGGCGTGGATTCCATGAATCGCCTGATGGAATCGAGATGAGCCTGACGGTCCTGAAGATGCGGCAGAGGCTTTAAGGTCCGCAGCCGCTCAAGCGCGGCGGCCGGGCTCGCGAGTTCGATAGCGGCAGGAGCTTCCGCCGTTGCAACCAGAGCAACGGTGCGTCCGTCGCGTCCCGCTGCCTCGATGCGCTCGGTGGCGAGGTTCAGGCGATCGCGCCAGTCATGGGCGGAGGCAAAGCCGTTGTCGAGCATGATCAGAAGCGGTGAACGGTTATTGTCCTCCGCGAGCGGATTCCAGATCGGACCCGCGGCTGCGAGGATGAGGAAGGCGGCGAGCAGCAGCCGCAGCAGAAGAAGCCACCAGGGTGTACGGGCAGGCGTTTCCTCCTCTGGCCTCAGGTCGGCCATGATCTTCAGAGGTGGAAAGTCCACGCGCTTCGGCTGCGGCGGCGTGATGCGCAGGAGCAGCCAGATCGCCGGCAGAGCTGCCAGGGCCGTCAGGACGAGCGGAACAGCGAAGGTGAGGGGAAGGCCCAGCATCGCTCATCGCCCTCCCAATGCTGTGCCGCGAGAGGTCGATACGAGCGTCATGATGCGCAGCGCCGCTTCACTGGCCGGCCGGTCGGTCCGATGGATGGTCAGCGTCCAGCCACGGCGGCGGGCGAGTTGCTGAAGTTCCTCCCGATGGTGCTCGATCCGCAGTCGATAGGCTTGCCCCCAGGAGATCGCATCGCCGATGCGGAGCGAAAGGCCGTCCTCGAGATCGTGCAGAACCGCCTGACCCTGGAACGGGAAGGTCTCCTCGACAGGATCGACGATCATTACGAGGTGCCCGCGCGCTCCGCGCGACGAAATGGCTTCGACCATGGCCGTGATGTCGCTGACGGGCGACAGGAAATCGCTGATCAGGATCGCTTCGTGTTGCGGTGCGATGGGGGCCTGTGGCGGCAGATCCTCTTCAAGCGAGGTGCGGTCCGCCACCAAGGTCTGTGCCATGGTCTCGGCAATCCGCCGTGTGGCGCGCGGCGGCATCAGACCCAGCATGCCGACCCGCTCTCCGGCTTCCACGAAGCAGTCGGCGAGCGCCAGACCGAGCACGATGGCGCGCTCGATCTTGGGTGCCTGCGCGAGATCCGAGACGTAGCCCATGGAGGCGGAACGGTCGAGCCAGAACCAGACGGTCTGGGCCGTCTCCCATTCGCGCTCGCGCACGTAGAGCCGGTCGTCGCGGGCCGAGCGGCGCCAGTCGATGCGCTGCGCGGCCTCTCCGGCGACGAAGGGTCGGAACTGCCAGAAGGTCTCCCCGGTGCCGGCGCGCCGGCGGCCATGGATCCCGTGGGCGAGGTTCGCGGCGACACGCCGCGCCTCGAGCACGAGGTGCGGCATCCGGCTGGCCAGGGAGAGCGCGCTCTCGGTTTCGCGGCGACCCGGCGAGCGGGCACTTTCGGGAAGGACCCGGACACGGGCCATGACGGAGATCCTAGCCTGCCAGCCGTGCGGTGAGCCGGCCGACGACGCTCTTGATTGTTTCTCCATCCGCCCGGGCGGAGAAGGTCAGCGCCATGCGGTGCTTGAGCACCGGTTCGGCCAGCGCCACCACGTCGGCGATGGAGGGGGCTACACGCCCCTCGATCAGCGCGCGGGCCCGCACCGCCAGCATCAAGGCTTGGCTGGCGCGGGGGCCTGGCCCCCACAGGATCTTGTCGGTCACGCCATCGACCCCGTCGCCTTCCGGACGGGCAGAGCGGACGAGATCGAGGATCGCATCGACCACGCTTTCGCCGACCGGCAGGCGGCGGACAAGGCGCTGCGCGTTCATGAGCGCTTCCGCATTCATGACGGCCTGCGGCTTGTGCTCCTCGGCACCCGTGGTCTCGATCAGGATGCGCCGCTCGGCATCGCGGGTCGGGTAGCCGACGTCGATCTCGAGCAGGAAGCGGTCAAGCTGGGCCTCGGGCAGGGGATAGGTGCCCTCCTGCTCGATGGGGTTCTGCGTGGCGAGCACATGGAAGGGCTGCGGCAGATCGTGCCGCTCGCCGCCGACGGAGACGTGATGCTCCTGCATGGCCTGGAGCAGGGCGGACTGGGTTCGAGGGCTCGCGCGGTTGATTTCGTCAGCCATCAGGAGTTGCGCGAAGACCGGGCCCTTCACGAAGCGGAAGGACCGGCGCCGATCGGCGCCTTCGTCGAGGATTTCGGAGCCGAGAATGTCGGAGGGCATCAGGTCGGGCGTGAACTGGATGCGGCGGGCGTCGAGCCCGAGCACAATGCCCAGCGTTTCCACAAGCTTCGTCTTGGCGAGGCCGGGGACGCCGACGAGAAGGCCATGGCCGCCGGCGAGAAGGGTGATGAGGGTCAGGTCGACCACGTCTTCCTGGCCGAAAATGACCGTGTGAATGGCCTCGCGGGCACGGCCGACAGTCTCAAGGGTCGCCTCCGCGCTGCGGATGATCGCGTCGTCCAGGGCGGTGGGCGCTTGAGCAATGCTGGCCGTCATGAGGTCACTCTCCTCGTTCGCAACTGCCCCCGGTAGCTAGTCTGCCTTCGATCCGTGTCGAGGCGCAAGGGTCGTTGCGCCGCAGCAAAGAACTGAATGGAGTGGACGGGACCGCCGGGGACTCTATGCTCTAGGAAGTAACAATCGATGGCCGTTCGTCGATCCATAAAGTTCAAAATCCTGTTCACGCTTGCGTCATGACCGATCCCTCACCCGCCATTTCCGGGAATGCCTTGGCCCGCCTGACCGAGGCGCTCGGCACTGAAGTCAAGCGCAAAGGTCCCCCGCCGGTCGAGTGCTGGAACCCGGCCTATTGCGGCGACATCGACATGCGCATCGCGGCAGACGGGACCTGGCATTACATGGGTACTCCCATCAACCGCTCCGCTCTCGTGAAGCTGTTTTCGACGGTTCTGCGCAAGGATCCGGAGCGCTACGTACTCGTCACGCCGGTCGAGCGGGTCGGGATCACGGTCGAGGATGCACCTTTCCTTGCGGTCGAAATGGCTGTGGATGGGGAGGGTGAGAGCCGCCAGATCGCC
Source organism: Microvirga sp. GN3 (assembly GCF_055792825.1). Classification (NCBI taxonomy): domain Bacteria; kingdom Pseudomonadati; phylum Pseudomonadota; class Alphaproteobacteria; order Hyphomicrobiales; family Methylobacteriaceae; genus Microvirga; species Microvirga sp. GN3. Next base: position 27,222 of record NZ_JBVVAK010000050.1, on the reverse strand, counting down.
TTCCGCACCAATGTGGACGATCTCGTGCCGGTGAGCGCCGAGCACCCCTTACGCTTCGAGCGGGACGCCAAGGGCGGCGTCAAACCCTACGTGAAGGTCCGGGGCGAGCTGTGGGCGCGGGTGACGCGGGCTCTGGCGCTGGATCTGATCGCGCTGGGTGAAGAAAAGGATGAGGAAGGCATTTCCACCTTCGGTATCACGGCAAGCGGTCTGTTCTTCCCCATCGCTCCGGTCAGCGAGTTGGGCGCGTCCTGATGCGGCTCGCACCCCACGACGCACCGGATTTTCTGACGCTCGCGGCCGAGCGGCTGCGGCCCGAGCCTCCGCATCCGGACGAAGCCCTGGCCAATCCGAGGGGCGATCACAGCCTCGACAATGTGCCCCTCGTCCATCCCTTGACCCCGAAACCAGCCGCGGTGCTGGTGCCCGTCGTCATGCGCGAGGAACCGATGCTGCTCCTCACCGAGCGCGCGGCCCATCTGCGCCAGCATTCCGGGCAGATCGCCTTTCCTGGCGGTCGGGTCGATCCGGAGGATGCTTCCGTCCTGGCGGCGGCCTATCGCGAGGCAATGGAGGAGATCGGCCTCGACAGCCGCTTCATCAGTCCGCTCGGCTATCTCGACGCTTATTTATCCACCACGAATTATCTCGTCATCCCGGCAGTGGCGCGGATCGCGCCTTCCTACATCCTCAACCTCAATCATGATGAGGTCGCCGATACGTTCGAGGTGCCACTCAGCTTCCTCATGGACCCTGCGCGCCACGAACTCCATTCGCGCGAGTGGAAGGGGAGGGTGCGCCGCTACTATGCAATGCCCTATCAGGGGCGCTACATCTGGGGGGTGACGGCGGGCATCATCCGCAATTTGTACGAGAGGCTCTACGGTTCATGACGCGTGCGGTTGTTCAGGGATTGGTGCTGTTCCTCCTGCCGTTCGTCCTCTTCGCCGCATATCTCGTCGTCCGTCGCCGCAATCCCCTGATCTGGTCGCATTGGAGCGATCAGTCGCTCTGGCTTGCCATTGCAGGCTTGAGTTTCGTCATTGTCTCGCTGATCGCGACGGGCCTCTTGGCCGAGCGCCAGACCGGCACTTATGTACCGACCCATGTGGAAAACGGACGGGTCGTCCCAGGACATTTCGAGTGATGGAAACCCTCGACCGACAGGCGCTGGCGAGCCTTCTTGAGCGCCCCGAGCTGCGCAGTCTCCTGGAGGCCTTCAATGACGATGCGGAGGAGACGCGCATCGTGGGCGGAGCCGTGCGCAATGCTCTTCTCGGGCGGCCGGTGACCGAGGTGGATTGCACTACCACCATGCTACCCGAGGCTATCATCGAACGCGCGAAGAAGGCCGGTTTCAAGGCCGTGCCGACCGGGATCGAGCATGGCACGATCACGGTGATCGTCGCTGGCGAACCCTTTGAGATCACGACATTACGCGAGGATGTGGAGACGGATGGACGCTATGCAGTCGTGCATTTCGGCCGCGATTTCGTGTTCGATGCCAAGCGGCGCGATTTTACCATCAATGCTCTCTCGCTCGGCCTCGACGGACAGCTCTACGATTATACCGACGGCGTGGCCGATCTCGCCGTCCGGCGCGTCCGGTTCATCGGCGACGCCCGCACGCGCATCCGCGAGGATTATTTGCGGATCATGCGCTTCTTCCGCTTCCATGCGGAGTATGCGGACGCCGATCCGGATCCGGACGGGCTCGCCGCCTCAGGTGCCGAACGGCAGGGCCTGATGATCCTCTCGAAAGAGCGGATCCGGCACGAGCTTCTCAAGCTCCTCGTCGCTCGGCGGGCAGAGGATACGATCCGTATCCTGGCCAACTATGGATTCCTGACATGGCTCCTGGGTGGCGCAGCTGAGTTCGGCCGGTTCGGCCGGGTGGCAGCATTTGACAGGGGCAATCCCGTCCCGATCTGGCGATTGGCAGCGCTCGCCGTCATGGTCGAGGAGGATACGGAGCGTTTGCGGGAGCGCCTGCGGCTCTCCAACGACGAGCACAAGAAGCTCGCCGCTTATGCCCGGCTCCTCTGCCTGCTCAAGACATGGGCTCTGCCTATCGATGTATTGGCCGTCCGCCGTCTGGCAGCCGATCATGACATCGAGACCATCGGCATTGTCCTGGCAGCCACAGCTGGCGAGCCATTCCCCGTTGTCCATGCCGATGCTCATGAGGCGCTCGATCGCTTCCGCAGTGGCGCCGAGCCGATTCCGGTCTTTCCCCTGCGCGGCGCCGATTTGATCGAGGGCGGCGTTCCCAAGGGGCCGAAGGTCGGCGAACTGCTCGCCCGGGCCCGACAGGCGTGGCTGGCGGAAGGCTGCCGGATGGACGAGGCTTATGCGAGGGATTTGCTCGGGCGGGTGCTGGGGCAGGTTTAAGACTGCTCCGTCGACCTTTGTGTCATCCCGGACAAAGCGCAGCGAAGATCCGGGATCGTTTTCAAAATAAAGCGCGTGTTTTCCTCCCCACAAGGGGGAGGGAAAAGGGTGGGGGTGCTGGCGCCATACGCGGATAGGCTATCGCTCACACCCCCACCTCCAACTCCTCCCCACCGCAAGTCGGGTGTTCCCGACTTGCGGCAGACAAAAGACAAGTCTCGGGCAAGCCCGAGGCTTGCGGGAGAGGAGGGTTCTAGCGCCATCCTCGTCACCCGATCCCGGATCGGCTTCGCCGTCCGGGATGACACCTCGTTCTTAAGGCCACCTCACCGTCGGTGGCATGGAGGAGAGGATCGACGCGATGTTGCCGCCTGTCTTCAGGCCAAAGATCGTGCCGCGGTCATAGAGCAGGTTGAACTCCACATAGCGTCCGCGGCGCACCTGCTGCTCGATGCGGTCCTCCTCGGTCCAAGGCTTGGTGACGTTGCGCCGGACGATCTCCGGATAGATCTTGAGGAACGCTTCGCCCACACTGCGGGTGAAGGCGAAATCCTCGTCCGGGTTCCCGGTCCAGTGATAGTCGTAGAAGATGCCGCCGATGCCGCGCGGCTCGTTGCGGTGCTTGAGGAAGAAGTACTCGTCGCACCACTTCTTGTACTTCTCGTAGGAGCCTTCCGGCGCATGGGTCCGGCTGGCCTCTTCCATCGCCTCATGAAAGGCGACGGTGTCCGGATCGTCCTGCGTGCGCCGCCGGTTGAGAACCGGCGTGAGATCCGCTCCGCCGCCGAACCAGGGCTTCGTGGTGACCACGAAGCGGGTGTTCATATGCACCGTTGGAACGTTCGGGTTCCAAGGATGCGCGATGAGCGAGATGCCGCCAGCCCAGAAGCGCGGGTCCTGGTCCGAGCCCGGGATCTGGCCGCGGAATTCCGGCGCGAATTCTCCGTGCACCGTCGAGACATGCACGCCCACCTTCTCGAACACGCGGCCGTGCATCATGGACATGGTGCCCCCGCCGCCGGGAGCGCCGCTGTGGTCCTTGCGCTCCCACGGGGTGCGCGCGAACCGACCGGGCTCGGAGGCTTCTACGGGGAGGGGAGCCGTGACCTCGTCCTCCAAGGTCTCGAAGGCGGTGCAGATCCTGTCGCGCAGCAGAGCGAACCAAAGGGGGGCCTCTGTCTGCAGGCGCTCGACGGCTTTCGTATCGGTCATGATAGTATCGCTTCAGGTTTCTGAAAGTGCAGGGTGGGGAAACGCGTTCGTCTGCCGCAGAGCCTCGCCGAGGATCATGGCGGCGGTCACGGCCACGTTGAGGGAGCGCATCCCCTGCTGCATGGGAATGACGATCCTGGCATCAGCTGCTTGGTGGACCTCCTCCGGTACACCGGCGGATTCCCGCCCGACCAGGATGATGTCGTCTGGCCGGTAGGCGAAATCGGCGTAGGGGGTGGCTCCCTTGGTGGTGGTGAGGATCAGACGGCCCTTGGCCTCCTGTCGCCAGGCCTCGAAGGCGCGCCAGGAGATGTGCCGCGTGATGGTGACATGATTCAGGTAATCCATGCCGGAGCGGCGCAGGTTTCGGTCGGAGACGTCGAAGGCCGCAGGTTCGATGATCTCCACCGGCACGCCGAGGCACGCGGCGAGGCGCAGCATGGTGCCGGTATTCTGCGGGATGTCCGGCTGATAGATGGCAAGACGGGGCATGAGCCCGTCATCGGGGCAACCAGCCTTGCCGTCAAGGGAGCTCTCAAAGGCTCGTAAGCCGGCGGCATTTGCGCCACAGGCTGGAACAACTCCAATCCGGCTATGGACAGGCGGGCTTGGCCGTGCCAAAGAGCCACCGCGTGGCGACTCCCAGTCGCATTGCGCGCGCGTCGACACGCATGCTTGTTCCATTTTGGACCTCGTGTGTCGAATGCCTGGGTTTCCAAGGTATTGCCGATGCGCGGTTCTCGTTTTTTGATCAATGCTGGAGAGCCAAGTGGCCGAGACCACCACTCATGTCGCTGAGCCGACACGGCGCGATTTCCTCTACATCGCCACAGGCGCAGCCGCCGCTGTCGGCGGAGCTACCCTGGTATGGCCCTTCGTCCAGTCCCTGGCGCCCGACGCGGCGACGGTGGCTGCCGGCGCGCCCGTCGAGGTCGACCTGAGCCCGATCGCCGAAGGGCAGATCGTCAAGATTTTCTGGCGCGGCAAGCTGATCTTCGTTCGTCACCGTACGCCTGAAGAGATCAAGGCTGCCGAGGACGTGAATGTGGCCTCCCTGCGCGACCCCCAGGCCGACTCGGCCCGCGTGAAGGAGGGGCATGCCCCTTGGCTGGTCGTTTTCGGCAACTGCACCCATCTGGGCTGCGTGCCGCTCGGCCAGCAGGGTGAGTACCATGGCTGGTTCTGCCCGTGCCACGGCTCGGTGTTCGATACCTCCGGCCGCGTCCGCGGCGGTCCGGCTCCGACCAATCTGCCGATCCCGCCCTACACCTTCGCGTCCGACACGAAGATCATCATCGGCCAAGAAGCCACGGCGTAACCCAGCGACGATCAGGCGATATCCATGAGCCAGCATTCCACAACTTATGTTCCCAAGAGCGCCTTCGGTAAGTGGTTCGAGAGCCGTCTGCCGATCGCCGGTCTCGTCCATTCCTCGTTCATCGCCTTCCCGGTGCCGCGGAACCTGACCTATTTCTGGACCTTCGGCGCCATCCTGGCGTTCATGCTCGTCTCGCAGATCGTGACCGGCGTGTTCCTGGCCATGTACTACACGCCGAACGCGTCTCTCGCTTTCCAGTCGGTCGAGCACATCATGCGCGATGTGGAATACGGCTGGCTGCTCCGCTATCTGCACGCCAACGGCGCGTCGATGTTCTTCGTTGCCGTCTACATCCACATCTTCCGGAACTTCTACTACGGCTCCTACAAGGCGCCGCGTGAGGTTCTCTACATCCTCGGCGTGATCATCTTCCTCCTGATGATGGCGACCGCCTTCATGGGCTACGTCCTGCCCTGGGGACAGATGTCGTTCTGGGGCGCCACCGTGATCACCAACCTCTTCTCGGCGATCCCGCTCGTCGGTGAGACGATCGTGCACTACCTCTGGGGCGGTTATTCAGTGGGCAACCCGACCCTGAACCGCTTCTTCTCCCTGCACTACCTGCTGCCCTTCATGATCGTGGGTGTGGTTGCCCTCCACATCTGGGCACTGCACGTGCCGGGCCAGAACAACCCGACCGGCATTCCGATCAAATCGGGCAAGGACGCGGTTCCGTTCACGCCTTACGCCACGATCAAGGACATCTTCGCTGTCGTCGTGTTCATGATCTTCTTCGCCTACTGGGTGTTCTACATGCCGAACTATCTCGGCCATGCGGACAACTACATCCCGGCAAACCCGGCCGTGACGCCTGCGCACATCGTTCCGGAATGGTACTTCCTGCCGTTCTACGCGATCCTGCGCGCCATCCCCGACAAGCTCGGCGGCGTCATCGCCATGGGCGCGGCCATCGTGATCTGGTGCTTCATGCCCTGGCTCGACACCTCGAAGGTGCGCTCCACGGCTTACCGTCCGCTCTACAAGCAGTTCTTCTGGGTCTTCGTGCTTGTCTGCGTCCTGCTCGGCTGGCTCGGCTCCCGCCCGGCTGAGGGCTGGTACGTGATCGCGTCCCAGATCTGCACGGTCTACTACTTCGCCCACTTCCTGATCGTTCTGCCGGTGCTCGGCTTCGTCGAGCGTCCGCTGCCGCTGCCGAATTCGATCCTCGAATCCGTCATGGGCGTGCAGAAGGGCGGAGCCGGCATTCCGGCCGGTGCCAATGCTGAGCCGCATTCCAAGGGCTGATGCGAGAGTAGAGGAAACAGACCAATGATGAAGCGTACTCTTCTCATCGCAGCCGCCGTTCTCGGCCTTGCCGCTCCGGCCTTCGCCGCCGGCGAGACCCCGGTCCCGTCGCAGCTCAAGTGGAGCTTCCAGGGTCCGTTCGGCACCTTCGACCGGGCCCAGCTCCAGCGCGGCTTCAAGGTCTACCGGGAGGTTTGCGCCTCCTGTCACGGCCTGAGCTACGTCGCCTTTCGCAACCTGTCGCAGCCCGGCGGTCCGCAATTCTCCGAAGCGCAGGTCCGCGCGCTTGCGGCCGAGTACAAGATCCAGGACGGCCCGAACGACGCCGGCGACATGTTCGAGCGTCCCGGCCGGGCTGCCGACCGCTTCCCGTCCCCGTTCCCGAACGAGAATGCGGCTGCGGCGGCCAATGGCGGCAAGGCTCCGCCGGACCTGTCCCTGATGGCCAAGGCCCGCACCTATGAGCGCGGCTTCCCCTGGTTCATCACCGATGTGTTCCGTCAGTACTCGGAGAACGGCGCGGATTACCTCGTCGCGCTGCTCAACGGCTACGAGGAGGCCCCGCAGGGCTTCACGGTCCCTGAGGGTGGTCATTACAACCACTATTATCCGGGCCACGTGATCGCGATGCCGAAGCCACTCAGCGACGGCCAGGTCGAGTATCCGAAGAATGAGGCCGGCCAGCCTCAGGTGCCGGAGACAGTTGACCAATACGCCCGCGACGTCACGGCTTTCCTCATGTGGACGGCAGAGCCGCATCTCGAAGCCCGCAAGCGCCTCGGCTTCCAGGTCATCCTGTTCCTGATCGTCCTGTCCGGCCTGCTCTACTTCACCAAGAAGAAGGTCTGGGCCCGGGTGGGCGGCGAGGTCGAAGGCCACGCCACTCCTCCGATGACGCACAATCCTTGAGGATCAAGGCCCCGCTCCGGGGCCTTTTTCTTTGGAGATGACACGATGCGGGACGGACCTTAGCTCGACATCCATGTTGCAGACGATCGCCGACGACATCTGGGGGCAGCCGTGCCTCGCCTATCACGTCCAGCCCGGCCTCGAGCCTGAAACCCGGGGCGCTTTTGAAGGCCTGCAGCAGGCCCTCGTCGAGCTCTGGCCGGAACCCCTGCATGTCAGCCCGCAGCACGGGCTCCATGTCACGATCTATCCGCTGCTGACGGTCAAGGGTGGCTACGACAAGGATGCCTATTGGCGGAGCATCGCCAAAGGAAGCGAGGGTATCCTGGAGGAACTCTGCACCGGCCATCGGGCCTTGAAGCTGTGCTTTTCCCGTCTCAAGGTCACCGATACAGCCATCATCGTGACGGCGACCGAGGAAAGCGGCCTGATCGAGGCCATCCGCCAGCGGATCGTCCGCGAGATTCCCCCGCCGCCCGGCCAGAAGCCGCTTATCTACGATCTGATCCACTCGACCCTGGTGCGCTACCGGACGAAGACCGCCATTCCGGATGATGTGATCGCGCGCATCGAAAGTTCGCCCGTCTCCATCACGGCTCCCGTGAAACGGATCAGGCTCGTTCGCGAGACGCTCTTTCCCTGCCTCATGACGGACGAGATCGCCTCGTTTCCGCTTGGCTGATCAGCCCGGCCGACGCGGCTTGCCGTCATGCGGGCCGAGGGGACGCACGGGTGCATCGTCCCACCAATCCGTGCGATGGGCGCGCAGCTCCGGATTGACCGGATAGACGATCCGGTTCTCGTCCTTGTTCGCCTCGCCGACGACCAGCAGCCGGACGGGCTCGTCCGTGTTGTTGAGAAAGCTGTGCGCGATCCCGGTTCCAGCGGGAAAACCGACCGCATCGCCTGGGCGAAGGCGGAAGAGATTGCCGTCGATCCACGCGTCGGGCGTACCTTCGATCACATAGATGAATTCCTCTTCCGAACTTTCCGCATGGGGGAACGACGTGCGGCGGCCCGGCGGCAGCAATTCATGATGAATGCCGAGCTCCGTCAGGCCGAGAGCCTCGGAGAAGGGCGAGTTGATGCTCCGCAATTCCTTGGTGCCGCGAAAGACGGCGGTGCCGTCGCCCTGGAGCTCTTCGTAGTGCCGGATGAAGGAGGGGCGCTTAGTCTCGGACATGGACAATCTGCCTTTCCATCGATGACGGTCGAGGGTCTATATGAGGCGTTTCGACGAACCGGCCACATATTTTCCTGGCAGGGAGCGATCCTCAAGCGAATCCCCAAGGATGTGAGGGCCGGGCTTGGGGCGAGGCCCGCCCTCGGCTATGACAGTGGCCGGTGCCCAATCAGGCGAGGACTACAATGACGAAGGCGGTTCTAGGCATTATCGGTGGATCGGGGGTCTACGATCTGCCGGGGCTGGAGGATATGCGCGAGGCGCGCATCGATTCTCCCTGGGGAGAGCCTTCCGACATTCTGCGCATCGGGCGCATCGGCGAGACCACCATTGCCTTCCTGCCGCGCCACGGGCGCGGACACCGCCTGTCACCCTCCGACATCAACTACCGCGCCAATATCGATGTGATGAAGCGTGTGGGCGTCACCGACCTGATCTCGGTCTCCGCTGTCGGCTCGTTCAAGGACGAGTACTATCCCGGCTTCTTCGTGCTGGTGGACCAATACGTGGACCGCACCCACAAGCGCGAAACGTCTTTCTTCGGACAGGGCTGCGTCGCCCATGTGCCCATGGCGCATCCGGTCGGTCCGCTGCTGCGCCAGCGCATCGCCGATGCGGCGGTGGTCGAGAAGATCCCATTCGCCTTAGGCGGTACGCTGGTGTGCATCGAGGGGCCGCAATTCTCCACTTATGCGGAGTCGATGACCTACAAGAAGCTCGGCTACGACGTGATCGGCATGACGGCGATGCCGGAGGCCAAGCTCGCCCGCGAGGCCGAGATCACCTATGCCACCATCGCCATGGTGACCGACTATGATTGCTGGCATCCGGAGCACGACAATGTGGATGTCGCCTCCGTCGTCGCCGTTGCGCACCAGAACGCCACGAAAGTGGCCCGCCTCGTCGCTCGTGTTGCCAGGGATTTCCCGGCCGAACACGAGCCGTGCCCGGTAGGCTCCGACCGGGCGCTCGACGGTGCCGTCATGACGGCGCCATCGGCACGCGATCCGGAACTTCTGAAGAAGCTGGAGGCAGTGGCCGGCAGGGTTCTGAAGGTTTGAGAACTAGCCCGGCATCCAGCCCATATGGCCGAAGCCGAAGATCAGGCGGAAGAGCCAGCCGATAAAGGCCAGAATGAAGCTCACGATGATGGCGGCCGGGATCACCGCGAGTGAAGCCTTGACGAAGAACAGAACTAGGCTTCCAAAAGGGATGTCGATGTCGGTCAGAACGGTTCGGGAGGGTTGTTCGGCCATGGCACAGCTCCTCGAATAACCTCAACAGTTTCTACCTATGGCAGGCTCACACATGGACCAGCGTCTCGTCACCGACCTGAAAGCCGCAATTCGCTCGATCCCGGATTATCCGAAGCCCGGCATCGTGTTCCGGGACATCACGACCCTGCTCGGAGATGCGCGGGCCTTCCGGCGTTCCGTGGACGAACTGGTTCATCCCTTCGCAGGCGGCCGGGTCGACAAGGTGGCAGGCATTGAAGCGCGCGGCTTCATCCTCGGCGGCGCGGTGGCGCACCAGCTCTCGTCCGGCTTCGTGCCGATCCGCAAGAAGGGCAAGCTGCCCCACGAGACGGTGCGGATCGCCTATTCGCTGGAATACGGCGTCGACGAGATGGAGATTCACACCGATGCCATCGGTCAGGATGAGCGGGTGATCCTCGTCGATGATCTCATCGCCACCGGCGGCACGGCCGTCGCGGCGACCCGGTTGCTTCGCCAGATAGGTGCCAACATCGTCGCCGCCTGCTTCATCATCGATCTGCCCGATCTCGGCGGTGCGCAGAAGCTGCGCGACCTCGGCGTCGAGGTCCGTAGCCTCGTGAGCTTCGAGGGGCACTAAGCGTCACACTGTCATTCCGGGGCGCCGCAGGCGAGCCCGGAACCCATAAACACGACATCTCAGGAAGAGGCGAGCAGCGTCACACCTTACCTGCACCTTTAGCGGTTATGGATTCCGGGCTCCGCTACGCGGCCCCGGAATGACAGTAAGACAGATTCAAGCCCGCCGCTCCCAGAACACCATTCCGTCGAAGGCAAACACCTCTTCCCCGTGCTGGTTCGTGCCGGTGTTGTGATGAAACACCAGGCCCCAGCCGGGGCGGGAGGCCGAGGCGCGCTTGGCGGTGACGGTCGAACGATAGGTGACCGTGTCGCCCGCATAGACTGGCTTGAGCCATTTCAGGTTGGAGAAGCCGGGGGAGGGGCCAAGCCGTGCCGGCCGCTGGCCGTGGGCAAGCGCATAGGCGCGGACGCGATCGCGGTAGCCGACCATGTGCTTCATCCATACGCTCGCCGTGTGCCAGCCTGAGGCGCAGAGTGCCCCGAACAGGCTGCCTTTGGCGGCTTCAGCATCCACATGGAAGCGCTGCGGATCGAACTGCCTGGCAAAGCCGATGATGTCGTCGGGCGTAAAGGTGTAGGTGCCCAGCTCCTCGGTCTCGCCGATGACGAGATCCTCGAAATAGGGATTGGCCGAGATCGGCGGAATTTCCCGCTCAGGTGCGGAGCCGGGCAGGGCATCCGCCGCGGCCGCAAGGGCGCTGCGGCTCTCGCCCCTGAACGGTTCGGCATTCTTGGTCGCAAACATGATCCAATTGGTCTGGGTCAGGACGGTCTCGTTGGCCTGGTTCATCATGTCGAAATGGAACCGCACGAGTCCGAGCGAGGGCCTGCTCTTGGAGATGCGACTCTCCAGGACCGTCATGCGCGAGCGCAAGGTGTCGCCAGGCCGCACGGGCTTCACCCATTTCACCTCGTCGATGCCTGGTGATCCCATGGAAGAAGAATCCAGAATCAGCCCATCGGCGAGCAGGCGCATGTTGAGGCTGCAGCTATGCCAGCCCGAGGCGATCAGGGTGCCGATGAAGCTGTCCTTGGCGGCGATCTCGTCCACGTGGAAGGGCTGCGGATCATATTCCTGCGCGAAGGCCAGGATATCGTCCTTCGAGACGGTGAGAGGGCCAAAAGTCTTGGTCAGGCCCGGAGGAAGATCTTCGAACGTGCGCATGAGCAATCCCCTGTTGGGGCCTGCCGTAGAGCATCGGACCCAAAAGTGGAAGCCACTTTTGGGGTTGATCCGATGCTCAATCCCTCAAGCAGCGCATCGTTCGGTGCGAAAAACCGGATCCACTTTTTCGTTCGATGCGCTGGCACAACGGGCCTCCCGAGGGGAGGCCCGCTGCCGCAATCGTGGTTTGTGTTCAGTGCTGTCCTTGCTCAGCAGTCGATTAGAGCACGAACCAGCTCTTCTGCAGGTCGATGGCGCCTTTCAGCTTGATCACCGCTTCGGCTGCCTTGTCGCTGTCGGTGTTGAGATAGACGTAAGTTTCCTTCTTCGTCTTCTCGTAGCGCACCTGACCCGTCTTGGTGAAAGCCTTCTCGCCGATGAACGAGAACTTCTGGTCGCCACGCTTCTTGGTGTCCGCATCAACCAGCTTGAGATCGATGCGGTCGCCGCTGCGGCCCGAGAAGTCAGTGATGTAATCGGCCTTGGTCTTGGATGACCCCGTCTCCCTGTCGTCGAAGACGAACATGTCCCGACCTGAGCTGCCGGTGAGGGAATCCTGGCCCAGGCCGCCGAGAAGGCGATCATTGCCTGTGCCGCCATTCAGCAGGTCGGCGTCGTTCCCCCCTTCGAGCGAATCGTTACCGGTGTCGCCGTAGAGACGGTCCTTGCCAGCGCTCCCGATGAGAGTGTCGTTCTCGGAACCACCCATCAAGGTGTCGTTGCCGAGGCCTGCATCGACGCGGTCGCTCCCTGCGAGACCCTTGAAGGAATCGTTGCCGTTGCCTCCCTTCATCACGTCGGCTCCGGCACTCCCGGTCGCCTCTTCATCGGGATCGTCCTGAACACGAATGATGAAGCTTTTGGTGGTGCTTTCGCCATGAGGATCCGTGGCCTTCACGGTGATCGTATGCTGGACGTCCTGTTCGTAATCGAGCCTGACGCCATCCGCCACGAGGAGATTGCCGGTCGCGTCGAGCGAGAACCGGCCACTAGCGCTGTCGACAAGTGTGAGTTGATGCGTGCCACCGTCATCATCCTGAACGGAGATTTTGCCGACAGGCTGCCCTGTCCTGCTGTTTTCCGCCACCGCATCGCTATCAAGTGAAAGACCCTTCGGTGCGACGTTGAGCAATCCCTCACGGCTCACCCTGCGATCGGCAAACTGGAAGATCTCCATGTTGAAGATCCGGTCCGCTCCATCTCGACCGGATTGCGTGTCGGTAACGGTCACAGAGCCGTCGGCATTCCGTTCGACGGTGTAGTCGGCGCGGTTGCCTGTAAAGATAACCGTATCGTCACCGCCGCCGCCGCCGTCGAGCCGGTTGTTGCCGCTGTTGCCGTGGAGGGTGTTGGCGATGTTGTTGCCGGTCAGATCAATGTTGCCGGCGTCGGCTTTGAGCTTGAGGATCTCCACGTCGACGCCGTCGGCGAGGTCGTAGGTGTCGCTTGCAATCAATGTGTCGGTGCCGTTGCCTGCGGCTTCGACGATCTCGTCTTCGGCGTTGTCGACCGTATACGTATCGTTGCCGTCGCCGCCCTGCAGCGTATCGGCACCCGACGCGCCGTCGAGAGCATTCGCCTGATCGTTGCCGGAGATGATGTTGGCCAGATCATTCCCGGTGCCGGTTACGGCGTTGTCGAGCAGAACCAAGTTCTCCAGGTCTTCGCCGAGAGCGTAGTTGATCGTGGATTCGACCGTATCGGTTCCCTCGCCCTCATCCTCGTCGATCATGTCGTCCGCGCGGTCCACGACATAGGTGTCGTCGCCGTCAAAACCTTCCATCCTGTCCGCGCCGCCCCTGCCGTCGAGTCGGTTGGAGCCGGCATTTCCGTAAATCTCCTGCGCAAACTCGTTTCCGGTTAGGTGGAGTTCATCCTCGCTCTCTTCATCCTTCACCTGGAGGATCTCGACGGCTTGGCCGGCCTGTAGCGTGAACGATGTGAGAGCCTGAACGATATCGTGCCCATTGTTGGCGGCCTCGACGACCGTGTCGACGCTGTCGACATGATAGATATCGTCGCCAGCACCACCAGTGAGCGTATCTGCACCATCGTCGCCATAAAGATCATCATCATCATCTGCATCGCCATACAGATGATCATCGTCATCGCCGCCATGAATGATGTCGTTGCCGCCGCCGCCGTAGATGGTGTCGTTGCCGCCAGCGCCGTTCAGGGTGTCGCCTAAGTCTGACCCGCCGCCGCCTGCATCGAGGCGGAACACCTCGCCACCGATGTCGACCACATAAAGGTTGCCGTTTCTGTCGGTGCCGAAGGAGGCGATGTTCCCGATCGTGCCGGCGCTCGGAACGATCATAGCGGTGATGTCCGCTTTCACCCAGCCGGAGCTAGTTTGTTCGAGGGTCCAGATCCGGCCGCTGCCGAAGTCACCGAAAACGTACTTGCCCTGCAAGGCGGCGATGGGGCCGGTGTAGACGTATCCGCCAGTAACCGACGAACCAATGCCCTCGTCGTGAAAATAGGTATGGATCGCGTCCGTGTAGCCGTCGTTGGTTTCAGGGGTCGGTCCGTCGCCCGGATTGCTGCCGTTGCCGTCGCGACCCCAGCCATAGTTCGCGCCGGGGATCACAAGATTGATCTCTTCCGCCGTATCCGCGCCGACATCGCCTACAAAGAGCCGGCCGTCGGGTCCGAAGCTGGCGCGCCACGGGTTGCGGAAGCCGATGGCGTAGACCTCGGACGGCTGCGCCAGGTCGAGCGCATTGTCGAAGATCATCGGATTGTCCGGCGGGATGGCGAAGTTCTTCTTGGGGGCGTCCGGATAGGCGTCCGGCTTGCTGCTGTCCACGTCGAGCCGCAGGATCTTGCCCAGGAGGCTGGTCGGATTTTGCGCATTCCAATTCTGATCGCCGTCGCCCATCGCCGCGTAGAGATACCCATCCGTCGGGCTGAAGCCGATCCAGCCGGCCCGATGATTGCCCGAGCCCTCGGTATATTCGGTCGTCTCAAGAATGACTTTGTAGTCGTTGGGATCGAGTACGTTCGGCGAACTCGGATCGACAGTGTATTCCCGGATCTGCGACTCGTTGTGTCGTGGATCGCTGCCATCCTCTCCCTTGAGCGACAGGAACACGTACACTTTGCCATTGTTGGCAAAATCCGGATGGAACGTGAAGCCGAGGAGACCAACTTCGCCGGCTGTCGAGACCTGGTCCCTTACATCTAGAAACGACGTTGCAGCAATCGTCCCGTCCGCGCCGACGACCTGAACGGTCCCTTGCTTACCGACGATGAAGAGGCGGCCTGAATTGTCCGGGGCACCGGTGACGAAGAGCGGCTGGGTCAGACCCGACGCGATGCGCGTGCCAATGATTTCGGACGCATTGGGATCATAACCATAGATCGTATCTGCATCAGAGGTGCCATTGCGGGTGTCCGCTCCGGAAGTGCCATAAATAATCGCCATAACAATTGCCCAGCATTGAAGGAATGTGCTGCTCTAATCTCTTGCGGAGGGGCCTTTGCGCGGCAACTCTCTGAACGGAGAGGTTTCTTGACGAAACGTCAGGTTTTTACTCGGAGTGCGACAGTTGGCAGCGTTCAGAGCAGAAACTGACCTGCCGCGTTGTGCGCCAGCCGGATCGGCTCGGGCAGGCGGTATTTCGGCGAGCAGCGCAGGACGAGTTCGGCGGCGCTCGGGATGTCGGCAAGGTGGCCGGGGGAGATGAACATTGGGTTCTTGGCGGTGCGAGTACGAAGCGCCACGCCGATGATCTCCTTGCGGTCGGTGAGCGGGGCGGCGGAGCCTTTCTCTTCGCCGAGATCCTTGTAACGCCCGCACAGAAGCGTCTTGCCGCAGCCGATGGTCGGGCGCTGCAGCCACAGGCCCATATGGCTGGCGATGCCGATGCGGCGAGGGTGCGCGATGCCCATGCCGTCGAAGAGGAAGACATCCGGTTCGGATTTCAGTTTCTCGAATGCCTCTTCGAGAACCGGGCCTTCGCGAAAGCTCAAAAGACCCGGAACATACGGAAAAGGGGTAGGGCGCTGCGCCAGCACGGTCTCCACCGGCAGAAAGCCCGGATAGGTGACCACCACGATCGCCGCCTGCGACTGCTCGTTCTTCACGCTCACATCGACGCCGGCCACGAGTTGCACCGCATCGAGATCGATAGGCCGGTCCGACACGACCTCCGCTCGAAGCTGCTGCTGCAGGGCAATAGCCTCGGTCGGGGTAAGATTCCAGTCGTGGCGATGGTGAAGTTGCATGGCCGACATTGAAGATGACAAGGCTTCAACGCTCAAGGTTCAGGAACGATCCGCTTTGATCTGGATCATCCCCGAAGGGACAATTCGCCTTTAATGATCTTCACGGAAGACCTGCAACAGAGAGACCTGCATGCCGAAAGAAGCTGACGATCATTTCGGGTTGACGTTGCAAGCGACAGAATTCACGGCGGGCCAGGCGGTGCAGATCGGCGACTGATCCAGGTAGCGCGTTCGCCATGGCGCACTTGACGAGGGCATTGCATTGTTCCTCCGGATTGAGCTCTGGTGCATAGGCCGGCAGATGGGCCACCGCATAGTCCTGCGGGTGGGCCGCGATGAAGGCGGTGGTTGCTCGCGAGCGGTGGGCGTTGAGCCGATCCCAGACCACCAGCAGCGGTGTGCCGACCTTTCGCCGGAAGAAGCGCAGGGCCAGGATGACACAGCGGCTTGAGACGCTGGTGCGGAAGTGGCGGGCATACAGCCGCCCGTCAGGCGTGATCGCCACGATGCTCGACACCTCGCGCCGCTTGCTCACCCGCCGCAGCACCGGGGTCAGCCCGCGCCGCGCCCAGGTCGTGGCCGGCCGGATCCGGAAGCTGTGGCCGGTCTCATCCACGAGCAGGAGGGTCCGGCGCTTCCGCCGCGCCTTTTTTTTTGAGCGCCACCCACTCGCGTTTGGGCCAGACCGCAATCACGAGTTCGTCGCGCTCCTTGGCCCGGGTGGCCGGACGCTGCACGCTGAAGCCGTGCGCCTTGAGCGGCCGCTCCAGATAGCGCGGATGATAGTGAACCCCGAACTCGCGCGCGATCAGGGCTGCGATGCGCTGGAGGCTCCAGCGCTCGGTGGCAAAGCCCGCCGCGATGGCGCCCCGGTCCAGCAGCCGCCCAAGGCGGGTCCAGGCTTTCTCATCCAGGCGG
Source organism: Microvirga sp. GN3 (assembly GCF_055792825.1). Lineage (NCBI taxonomy): Bacteria > Pseudomonadati > Pseudomonadota > Alphaproteobacteria > Hyphomicrobiales > Methylobacteriaceae > Microvirga > Microvirga sp. GN3. Next base: position 10,735 of record NZ_JBVVAK010000050.1, on the reverse strand, counting down.
GGAAGCTGTCCTGGAATGGGGCAAGCCTCCCGGCCGTGCAGGCCCTCTTGGGCGAGGGTTGCCGCCCAGCGGCAGACACTGGCGCGGCAGACCCCAAGTTTCCGGGCGATCTCGGCCTGGGAGACCCGTCCCTGGTGCAACAGCGTCGCGCCTGCCAGACGCCGCTCCTCCATCTGCTCGGATGTCAAATGCGTCGGGCGCCAAAAGTCGTCATCCATCGCGCACCTCCTCACGAGGGTCGACATCGCCCTATGTTACACCATCTTCGTGAAGATCATTAGCATACAGTTGCTTGATTGAGGCTGCGATGATGATCTTCGCGCCCTCCTGGCCAAGGCGCCTCACCGTCGCGAGACGGTGGCGACCCTGTCATGCCATCGCGTCATGCTGCGACCGAGGGTTCGGCGGGAGTTGTCTTGCCAATTCTCCGAGCGCCCTCGCGCTGACGTTCGGCCATCGGCTCGTGATACCCGTGCGGCGGAATGACCGGCACGCGGAGGCAAACGCTCTGCGCCGGCAGGACCTCGCACCAGTCCTTGATCATCTGCTTGTACGTTCGTCCAACCGCTCGGATGTTGCGGTCAAGATCGTAGAGGCCGAGCGGATTGACGGTGCCCCGCTCCTCGCGAAGCCCAACATCCCAATCGACTTGATCGGTCAGGGAGTACCAGGTGAAGCCGACGATCGGCACGCCAGTGTTCCGGACCCGCAGAACGTTGGCCCATTCCTTCCAGAGCCACTGGACGGCCTCATCCCCGAGCGCGCCCTCGCTCAAATTGGTCTCAGTGTGCATGACCGGGAGCCTGTAGCGGTCGTAGTACTGCTGCGTGATCTCGTCATACCCGAACACTTCGCCGGCGGCGGAGGTGCCGCCATCGGCCGCGACGACATGCTCATTCGTCACATAATAGTCATTGCCCATGATGCAGTGGCGCTTCAGGTTCCTGTCCATGAAGAAGCAATACTCGTCACGCGACATGCCGTTATCGAGAAGGTAAAAGAGCATGTCCGAGTCAACGCGGCGCCCGTAGTTGAGATCGAGCGACAGAAAGCGTCGGGCATTGAGGAACTCGGCGGGCCTGATCGCCGCCGGGGACTCGGGATGGAAATGTTCCGAGGACTCGCTCTGAACGAAGATAGCGTCGGGGCGAACCACAAGGATCTCAGCCATCGCGAGAACATTCGCCTTGACGATGTGCTTCAACGCCGTAACGAACGCCCGATCACTCGAGAGCTGTTCGTTCCACCAGCCATAGGCAGCGGAGAAGGTGGCGCAGATGAACATCTCGTTGACCGGCGTGTAGAGCTGAACCCATGGGAAACGCTCACTGAAGGCGCGCGCATATCCCGCGAACAGTTCCGGGAAATCCGGATTCTGAAAGTTGCCGATCCAGTCGGGCACGCCAAAATGGCAGAGATCGACGATTGGGACAACATTGCGTGCGTAAAGCTCGCCGAACGTCTGGTTGGCGAAGCCCCAGTCGTATTGGCCCTCGCCGAGCCACGTTCGGTGGATCGGCGGACCGTAGCGCAGGTAGCGGATGTTGAGGTCGTTTAAGAGGTCGAAATCAGTGCGCCAGTGCTCGTAATGGCCGCACTTTTCCATTTCGTCGACCCGTGTGCGGCCGCCATTGATGGTGGGATAGCTGTTCTCGATTCCCGTTGCAAACATGAAGATCGGGGTCGTCATCGCACACTCTTCGACAGATGCCAGGAGATCTTTCTGGAGCGGTCGGGGCAAGCTTGACGATTTGGCAGCCGTCGCGCCCATGCTGGTCGCGAAGGATGCTGCGAACTGCTCCGCCTGTCGAACGCGCGAACGACCCTCAGCGGGAACTCCTGTGCCAACAACGCCATAATGGCAAACAGGTTCAAAGCAAACAAGGCGACTGCGCAGCTGACGCGCGCAGCCTGGGAATGTCCTTGCATCGAGGATGCATGTGGGATCTGTTGCAAACTTGCTTCCCACGTGTCGGTTGCACCTGAATCTCGAAGGCCCATGAAAAATCGCCGACTTAAAGAGCATGCCACGGCGCCAAAACAGCGCCTGAATTGGACATGCTCGAAGTTTGCACCAGATCTTGGGGCGATCTCATGCCCTTCCCGCTGCCCGCTTCCGATCACGGCCAGGTTAACCGGACGATGCCGCTCCAAATATCAGGCTGGGCAGCAGGTGTTGTCATGGTGCAGGTCAGCCGACGCAGGAATGAGACGCGCGGTTCGGCAGTCACAGGGTGCATCATTGACATCTCTTGCTGCCTCACGGTGTTGGCAGAGGCGCCGACCACATCGAAAATCGATGGCGCTAACGGAGGTGGCTTGGTTCCTTCCTGATTGACAGGCATAGCCCTCGAGGATCACCCTTCCTGAGGGAGGACTACCCGGATGGCCGCCATGGACAGTTTCGATCACATCCTGAACTGGAAGCTGAAACGAGGCTCACACATGTTCCCCAGCCAGGATGGGGGAACCTGCATCAACGAGGCGGCCATTGTCGCGGCCGACTTCCCGTACCAGCCCGTCTATGCCGTCGAGGACATGCCAGACTGCTTCTCGCGCCCGATCTGCGCGCTGACGATGCAACTGAACGATGAAGCCGGCGACGAGGAGCGGCAGCTGCTGCTTCCCTTTGTCACCCGACTGGCCTGTGCTGATACGGCAGAGGTTGAGCAGCAGCGGAAAGTCTATATCGCCTCGCGTCTGAGATACTGTCGCTCGTTCCGGGAGGGGATTGATATCCTCGAAGGTGCGCTGGCCATGGGCCGCCGGGCGGACGAGCTTGCGTCGGAGCAGGTCGCAACCAGGCTGGATGCTGTGCAACGGCGCGCAGCGACGGCCGCGTCGGTATCCACCCTTCCTGCGCTCTTTCACATCGGAATCGGGTTTGCTCCTGTTCTTTAAGAGCGACGCCGGGCTTGGTTCGACCAGCAAGATAGAGCTAATGGGGTTTGTCGCAAACATTTTGTTTCAGAATGATGCATGGAAGGCTTTAGTGTGGCCGGGTCTCTGGCATTGCAACCAGCACCAGAACGAGCGGGATGAAGGCCACTCCAGCCAACATCAGAAACGCCGCCTCATAGCCGGCCCAGGTCACGGCCAATCCTCCTACCGCTTGGCTGAGGGAGCCGCCAATTCCCTGGACAGTGCCAACAAGGCCGCGAGCCACATTGTACCGCCCTGTGTCACGCATGAGGTCAGCTAGGATAAGGGGCAGGAGGGCGTCGAACAGGCCAATCCCGATGCCATCAAGCACCTGAACTGCAATCAACCAAGCCGCATTTCCAGAAAGCGTGAAGAGAATACCACGCAGCACCAAGGCGGCGATGGCAATCAGCAGAAGTGGTTTGCGCCCGGTCCGATCGGCACGCGCCACGAGCAACGAGACCGGGACCATCACGAGTTGCCCCACAATAATCGCGCCTGAGGTGAGCGCCGCTTCCTGGCCTGGATGACCGAGCGCGAGCTTCTGGCTGACCAGGGGGAGCATTGCCGCATTGGCTAGATGAAAGAGCGCCGCCACCCCAGCAAGGACCAGGAGGGATTTGTCCGTCAGGAGCGTGCCCCAGCGACTAGGTTGGTGTTGACGAACTGTCATCGAGGACACCCAACCGCGGGCACGCTGATGATCGATCGCGTGGCGTGGGATCGAGAGCACAATCCACACCGTCCACACGCCGAAGAAGGGGACCAGGTAAAACACAGCACGCTGCCCCCAAACCGTACCAACAGCGGCCGCCACGGCAGCGATAAACAGGTTTCCGGCCCGATCGAAGGCAGCATTGCGCCCGAGGCGGGCCGCTAATTTGTCTCGGTTGACGAGGCCCAGAGTGATCGCCGCGACGACTGGTGCAAAGACGGCGCCCAGAATTGCCATTGTGACATCGGCCGCGAACACAATGGGGACAATCGGGCGCCATGCAATAGCGATCGCGCAGGCCGAGAGGGCAACGACGCCCACCACGATAAGGCCGCGCTTGACCTGCGTTGCGTCGATCAGGGCTCCGATGGGAGCGTGCATAGAGATCCCGATCAAGCCGCTGATCGTCAGGACCAGGCCGATTGTTGCTTGGTCCCACCCTGCCTCCGTGAGCAGGAACACGCTGACATAAGGTCCCAGCCCGCCTCTCACATCGGCCAGCAGGAAGTTCAGCCAATCCAGCGCCGCATGATGGGACATGCTCACAGCTTAACAGGCGCACATAGGCTTGGAACCCCCCCTCACTAACATGGGTTAACCTCGGTTACCCAACGGCTGAATCGCTAGAGACATTTTGATGCGGATTGCGCAGGTTGCCCCATTGGCCGAGGCCGTTCCGCCCAAGCTTTACGGCGGCACTGAGCGGGTGGTCTCCTGGCTCACTGAGGAGCTGATGCGTCAGGGCCATGACGTCACCTTGTTCGCCAGCGGCGATTCAACAACGTCCGCAAAGCTCGTGCCCTGCGTTCCGAAAGGGCTCAGACTTGCCGGCATTCGCGATCACATCGCCAGCCATCTCGTTATGCTGAACGAGGTCCGCTCCCGGGCCGATCAGTTCGACATCATCCATTTCCATGTTGACCTGCTGCAACATGTGCTCTTCCGCGACCTGGCTCATAAGTGCCTGACAACCTTGCATGGCAGGCTCGACCTGCCCGACTTCATGCCCGTGTACCAAACCTTCCAAGAAATGCCGTTGGTGTCGATCTCTGACAGCCAGCGCACGCCGATGCCTCCTCATGTGAACTGGCTCGCAACGGTTCACCATGGCTTGCCCCCGAGTGTCTGTCCCTTCAACAAACGAGGAGGGGATTATCTTGCATTTCTTGGTCGCATCGCACCGGAAAAGCGTCCTGATCGCGCCGTTGAGATTGCCAAACGAGCTAGCATTCCATTGAAGATCGCTGCAAAGGTCGATCCGACCGATCAGACATATTTCGACGAGGTCATCGAACCGCTGCTCGATCACCCGCTGATCGAGTTCGTGGGGGAGATCGATGAGGAAGCCAAGTGCGACTTTCTCGAGCATGCCTTGGCGCTGCTGTTCCCGATTGATTGGCCCGAGCCATTTGGTCTGGTGATGATCGAGGCCATGTCGGCCGGGACGCCTGTGATCGCCTTCCGCAACGGCTCAGTTCCTGAGGTTGTGGCTGATGGAATCACTGGCTTCATCGTCGAGACAATGGATGAGGCTGTCACGGCCGCTCGTCAGGTTGAGAGCCTGAGTCGAGCGGGTGTGCGGGAGGTCTTCGAGTGCCGCTTCACGGTGGCTCGCATGGCGAGAGACTATGTCCATGCTTACGAAAGTCTGCTGACAAGAGGTGGCACTGATCAGCGGCATCTTGTTGCAGCGGAGTAATCAAGCGATCACTTCCCGGCACCATGAGCGTATGGCTAAGCCGACCATGGCACAATCGAGCCTATATAGAATATCAACTACGAGGAAATTGGCATGAGCGAACGCGTCATGGGACCGGCCTCGGACCATCCAGAACCTTCTCCGGAGCAGCTTTCGGACCACTACATTGAGGCCCAAACCTCCCTAGTCGAACGGAGTTTGCGAACGCTGAAGACGGGCGATGCCTTCGCAGTGCTCGATACCCATGGCGACTGCGGCACCGTGCCGGATAGTCCGGAGGGCCTGTTCTTCCAGGATACCCGTTACCTGTCACGGTTTGAGATGCGGTTTGAGGGCAAGCGGCCCCTGCTGCTAGGCTCAGTCATTCAGGACGATAATGCCGCGCTCACCGTTGACCTGACGAACCCCGACATCAGGCCGGGGGAGGACACCGCGCTGCCGCGGGACATCATCGCACTCAATCGCACCAAGTTCCTTTGGAAGGGGGTTCTCTACGAGCGAATTGGCCTGCGCAACTATGACGCTCACCGGCGGGTCTTCCGCCTCGAATGTCGGTTCGACGCTGATTTCTACGACCTGTTCGAGGTCCGGGGTATGCAGCGGGATCATCGCGGTCATCATTCGATCAAGACCGTGGCTCCCGACCGGGTCGTGTTCAGCTACGAGGGGCTCGACGGGATCGTCCGCCAGTCCATGCTGCACTTCGAGCCGTGGCCGACTCGTCTTGAGGCGAAGCGGGTCATTTACGAGATGGCGCTGGAGCCGGATGAGCGCCGCTCGATCCTGATCACGGTGGCATGTGAGGAGCAGAAATCCGGGGAGGCCTTTAGTCCCGAGGTGCCGAATTTCCTCAAGGCCTACCGGGACACCCGTCGAGCCTTGCGGGCGACGACACGGGAGATCGCGAAGGTCAGGACCTCGAACCACCTGTTCAACGAGGTCATCGCCCGCTCCGCATCCGATATGTACATGCTGGTGACACCCACCGAACGCGGCCTGTATCCTTATGCCGGCATTCCCTGGTACAGCACGGTTTTTGGTCGTGACGGCATCATCACCGCAATGATGCTTCTGTGGGCAGACCCATCCATTGCCAAAGGCGTGCTGCGCTACCTAGCTGAGATGCAGGCTACCGACGTCGATCCTGCCGCCGATGCTCAGCCCGGCAAGATTTTGCACGAGCGCCGCCTGGGCGAGATGGCTCGACTCGGCGAGGTCCCGTTCCGGCGCTACTACGGCACTGTCGACGCAACACCCCTTTTCGTTATGCTGGCGGGCCAATACTACGAGCGCACCGGTGACCGGGAGACCATCGAGGCAGTCTGGCCGAATATCGAAGCGGCCTTGCGCTGGTGCGATGAGTACGGTGATCGCGACGGCGATGGCTTTGTCGAGTATCACCGGGAAACGGAACAGGGGCTGGCGAACCAGGGCTGGAAGGACAGCCACGATTCCATCTTCCACGCGGATGGCTCGGGAGCCGAAGGCCCGATCGCCCTGTGCGAGGTACAGGCATACGTCTTCGCGGCCAAGCAGGCTGCCGGGCGGCTGGCGACGGCACTCGGTCAAGCAGATATCAGCACCCGGCTTGCCAAGGAAGCCATCAACCTTCGGGAGAGATTCGAGGCAGCATTCTGGTGTGAGGATATCGGCACCTACGCCTTGGCACTCGACGGAGCCAAGCGGCCCTGCCGTGTACGCGCATCCAACGCCGGGCATGCCTTGTTTGCCGGTATTGCTGCACCGGAGCGGGCCCGCCGTGTTGCTAGGACGTTGATGAGCCCCGACTCTTTCAGCGGCTGGGGCATCCGCACACTCGCGCGGGGTGAAGCGCGGTACAATCCTATGTCGTATCACAACGGCTCAATCTGGCCCCATGACAACGGGATGATTGCGCTCGGCATGGCGCAATATGGCCTGAAGCATGAGGCGGCGCAGGTTTTCCGGGCCTTGTTCGAGGTCGCAAGCTATCAGGAATTGCGCCGCTTGCCCGAACTGTTCTGCGGCTTTACGCGCCGGCGCCACCGGGGGCCAACAGCCTACCCGGTTGCCTGCTCACCGCAGGCGTGGGCCGCCGCGACACCGTTCGCGCTTCTTGGGTCGAGCTTGGGACTGGAACTCGATCACGAGGGGAATGCTGTTCGCTTCAACGATCCAATCTTGCCAAGCTTCCTGGACGAGGTCTTGATCCACGAGCTCCGCGTGAATGCCTCAACGTTTGATCTAAGACTGCATCGGTATGGACGGGATGTGTCGCTGAATGTCCTAAAGCGCGCGGGCGATGCCCGCATTTTGCTTGCGAAGTAGTGCAGGCCCTGGTTTGAGCGCTAGAGCTCCGCACATGCTTTTCTGGGACGGCAGGGAATGAAGAATACCGTGCGCGACGGAAGTGTCGCAAACCTGTAGGTAACTCCGTTCGGTATACATCTCCGGTTATCTCCCGAGGTGCATGATGTTCAAAGGCCGCCATTTCGATCGCTCAGTGATCCTGCTCTGCGTGCGGTGGTACCTGGCTTACAGCTTGAGCCTCCGGAATCTCGAAGAGATGATGGCCGAGCGAGGGATTTCGGTTGACCACGCGACGATCCACGACCTGTGAGAAAATCCCTTCGGCAGACCAGTTCGCATCCCTTCACACGCCGTTCTCCCATGACGCCGAAGCGAGCGGACGAGCAGCCATCACGCCGGAGATATATTCCGTAAAGGGCACAGCCCGGGCCTCAATACCTGCCGCTTCACCTTCTTCAGGCTGTGCATGCTCCGAGGTGCGGCCGCCAGCGCAAGCGGATCCACTGCTGGACGTTGTAGGTCAACACCGCCCAGAGTGCCTCGGTGCTAACCTTCTTCAGCCCGCGCACGTGAAAGCGGCGGAGATCAAGCTTCTCCTTCAGCCACGCATTGACAAACTCCGCCACGCGTCCGCGTTCGCGCAGCACGGCCCGTGTTTCTGGGCTTGCTTGACGAACCCGGAAAGCGCTCACCACCGGATCCTCGTGCGTGACAACGATTGAACGCCCATACGTACGATTGCCCGAGCAGCACTGGCGGCGGCTGCGACAGACCCGACAATCGGTTTTGCTGGCCTGGTAGCGCACCAGCCGTCGTCCGGGTCGTGCATCATGACCGTACCGGGCCGACAGACGCTTGCCTTCCGGGCAGATGTACGTGTCAGAGGCGGCATCATACTGGAACTTGTCGGGCAGGAAGGCATCCGTCACGCCAACACGCGCAAACCGCTGTTGGACACGGCCATCCGTCTCGACCCAGGGACCCACCAGCTCGATATTCCTCTCGTGCGCCACCAGAATGTTCTCGCGGCTGGTATAACCGGCATCCACCACTAACTGGTCAGGCGTCTGGCCCAGCCGCTCCTCGATCTGTGTCACCGCCGGGACAAGGTACTCGTAATCAGGAGCCGCTTGCCCCACATCCAAGCCGATCGCAATGCCATGGGCTGCGTCAGTCGAGATCTGGACGTTGTAGCTCAAGGCGTAGTGACCATCACCGTGGCGCATGATCCGTGCGTCCGGATCGGTTGCGTTGACCCCGGTCTGCCGCTGCCTGGCGCGAGCATAGCCCGGGCGCTTGGCCTGGCTGATCTGCTGGACATTGACCAAGGCCTGCTCGAGCCGCTCAACCCGCTCCCGTCGGGCTCGCTCGCGGGCGGCGGCTTGCCAGGGTGTTTCCTCCTCACGGCGCGGATCTCCCATGGCCGCAACATGCTCCCGAGCCGCCGCCAGATGCTTCCTGATCTGCTCCTCTTGCTTGAACGAGCCCGGACCCGCCTGGGCGGTGATCTTCGTGCCGTCGTGCATGACGGTCTTCAGGGTCATCAGCCCCTCCGCACTCAAGATCCCGAGAACCTGCGTGAAGACCTCGTCCAACGCGTCATGGTGGGCCAAGCGAAAGTCGGACAGGGTGTGATGATTGACGATCAGCAGCCCCGTCAGCCAGCGAAAGCCGGGATCGTGCTCGCAGCGGCGCTCCACCTCGCGCGCCGAACCGATGCCGCGGCTATAGGCGTAGATCCATAAGCTCACCAAAAGCTGAGGATCGTAGGCGGGTCGCCCGGCTCCACCTTCAAGAGAGCCGATCGTGGATGCAAACGCTGACAGATCAAGCCGGCTCACCAACTCCCAAATGGCCCGAACGGGATGGTCTTCATCCACTAATCGCTCGACATCGAGCATGGTCCAACACAGCTGCCGGCGATCCGCGCGCACCAAGCGAACACGCTTGACCGGCATCGCAACCACCTCGCTCGAACAGTGCGGATTGCCAGGGCCCATCGCCGAGCTCCCAAAGTTAACTCTGCTATTCTAGCACAATCTAGCTGTAGAGGATTTTCTCACAGGTCGTCCACAGGTGGGTTGTCCTGCCAACACCAACGCCGCTGATCATTGCCAGTCCCGTGCTCGAGCCTTCCAGGTCTGAGCTGAGGTGACTGGCGTTGCATTGGGCTTCTGATCCGCTCCCCCTAGTGAGCCGCTTTGCCTTCAGCTCATTAAATTGACGGTACCCTCGAGGCTGCAAAGCTGCGGAAGAGCTATCGAGCAGCCTGACAACACCCGTCATTGCCAGACTGCTCTAACACTCACAGCAGTGCCTTGTAGTCAGCTAGGACGCCGCGTTGCTGTATCTTTTATGCGCCAACTTTACGCCCGCTGGAGCCTGTGCCCTGGTTGGCAGACCCAGCCGCAGCGGTGCCAGTCGTCGCAGACGCAGATCCCATTGTGCCAGACGATTGCTGGACGCGGATGTTGTTCTGGACGTGCTTGACGCCCGACACCTGCTCCGCGATGTCCTCCGCCCGCCGCTTGGCGTCACGGGAGTCCACCGTCCCTGACAAGGTCACCTCGCACGACGACACCGCGACCTCAATCTCAGAGGCATCAACATGCGGATCGTCGCTGAGACGATCGTTCACGTCCTCGCGGATGCGGTCGTCCGAGCGGGTATAGCCTTTCGGCCCGCGGCCGCGATGCTGACCGCTGCGCTGCTCATCCACGCGGCGCCGACGCTCGGCATCATCATCACCGAACCAGGACGAGACCTCATCGCTCGCACGATCCCAGAGCCCACGCTCCCCTCCGCCACGTTGTCCGTAATCACCGGACCGCCCCCCGTATTCCTGACGGTATCCTTGATCGGCGCCATAGTTGCCGCGGGAGTAGTCATTCCCACCAAAGCCACCTTGAGAGCCTCCGCCGCGGTAGTCGCGGCCAAAGCCCTGTCCATAGTCCCGGCCAGCACCGCCACCGAAGTCGCGGCCACTGCCATATCCACCGCCGGGTTGGCCTTCACGGCCGCCGCTCCATCCGCCGCGGGAGCTGCCATAATCTTTGCCACCCCGGCCGAAGTCTTCGCGGCCCTGATCGCGCCAGCGGTCGCGCTCGCCG
>NZ_JBVVAK010000049.1:0-57058 GCF_055792825.1 Microvirga sp. GN3 | reverse complement strand
CGCCGTCGGCAACGACGACAACGACTTCTTCGTCGCCCGGGCCAAGCTGAACTTCAAGTTCGGCACCTACTGAGCCGGCCTCCACCACCACCGACAAGGCCCGGAGCTTGCTCCGGGCCTTTTTGTTTGCCTGGAAGCCAAAGGGGAAAGTGAATCTGGCTGTCCGCGATAGTCCGTACGGTTCTTGAGAGACCATCGGATTGAGTGTCTAAGCGGCGCCCACTCTGGATCCGATGTCCATCGTCTCTCGCCTCAATAGCCGAGCTTGAGAAAAGAGATGGCCGCGACCCGCCCTTGAAGGATCTATGGTCGCGGCCCCGGCCCGTGTTTGCCCCCACGGGAAGCTCAGCCCTAGACTCTGAAAACGTGACCTCAATGAGGCGTGGGCTTGGCTATAGAAATTTTTCGAAAAACTTTGGAACCAACTCTACGAACCAGCGTTTATTGGCATCTCCGGTCTTTTTTGCCCCTACGGCCGGACACCTTAAGAGCACCCCATGGGTGCTCTTTCTTTTTGAAGTTTCAAGATTCCCGCCTCGAATCGCCGATAAACTTGAGCTTATGGAGGGTGAGTCTGGCGTTCAAGGCTAAAAGCTTCGATTATCTTGCAATGTCGCAAAGCTAAATTGCCAGAATGAAAGAATAGCGGATCAGTCGTACTTACGCTCGTCTGCAATTACCTTGCCGTCGTTTGGAAGGCTTCCTGGGGCGGTAAATTTTACCAGCCCTTTGAGCTTTGCGATGCTTTGAAGCGTTGCGCCCACAGCCGCAGAGAGAGCATCGCTCGGCTGGACCGTTTCCGCCGCGAGGGTCATGACATCCGTCTCCCCCTCGCGCGTAACGATGAGGCGCAGACGGCCGAGCTCAGGATGCCGCCGACCGATCTCTGCCACCTGCTCGGGACGGATGAACATGCCCTTGACCTTGGTGGCCTGATCGGCGCGACCCATCCACCCCCTGATGCGCATGTTGGTGCGCCCGCAGGGACTGACCCCGCTCATGGCTGCGGTCAGGTCTCCGAGAGCGAGGCGGATGAACGGCCGGTGCGGATCGAGCGTCGTCACGACGATCTCACCCACATCGCCCTCTGGTACCGGATCGCCCGTTCCGGGGCGCACGATCTCGACGATGATGTCTTCGTTGACCACAAGCCCTTCGCGGACAGAGGTTTCATGCGCGATGAAGCCGAGATCCGCTGTAGCATAGGCCTGATAGGCCTCAATGCCTCTGGCAGAGAACTCCTCCTGCAGGGATTTCGGAAAGGCGGCCCCGGAGACGAGCGCACGCTTGATGGACGAAATATCGCGTCCGGACGATGCCCCGCCGTCGAGCAGGATCTTCAGGAAATCCGGCGTGCCGCAATAGGCGACAGGACGATAGGCCTCGATCAGCTCGAATTGCTGTTCGGTATTGCCGGGTCCCGCCGGGATGACGGCGCAGCCGAGCGCGCGCGCACCGGAATCCATGATGAAGCCGCCGGGCGTCAGGTGATAGCTGAAGGTGTTGAGAACCACATCGCCGCGTCGGAACCCAGCAGCGAAGAGGCCTCGCGCCGAACGCCATGGGTCGGATGTGGTTGCCTCCGGCTCGAAGATCGGACCGGGAGATGTGAAGAGGCGGCCGAACGAGCCTGGCGCCTCGGAGACGAAGCCGCCGAAGGGCAGGGCTGCTTTCTGCAGTGCCGGCAGTTCGGCCTTGCGCAGTACCGGCAAGGTAGCGAGTGCCTCGCGGCTTCGGATGTTGTCGAGGTCGATGCCATTGAAGCGCTCCACATAGGCGGGAGCCTTGGCGGCCGGCTTCAGGATTTCCGGCAGTCGTGCGAAGAGCGCGGCATCGCGTTCGGCAGGGGAGCGGGTTTCACGATCGTCATAGTGATCTGCCAAGAGCCTGTTCCCAAAAAAGATTTCTATCGTGGGCATGCCGTCAGGTCGAAGATCGCGCCTGACGGCATGCGAGAGATGGCGTACACTTGTCTCGCGGCAAGAGATTTAGGTGCCGGCCATATGTGCGCTCGAAATGGAGGCCTGCAGAGGGTCGGGCCCGAACTGGTTGGGTCCGACCGTTCCGCGCTGGCAGAAGAACACGATCAGAACGATGGCGCCGACGACCGGAATAAGGCCGAGCAGCAGCCACCAGCCCGACTTGTCCGTATCATGCAGGCGCCGCACGCCTGCAGCAATGCTCGGGAGGAGAAGAGCCAACGTGGCGATGAGGTAGAGGACGGACATGTCGCCGAATATTGCGGTGTCCAGAATACTCGCCACGATATCGACGATGATGATGAACAGAAAGAAGTACCAATACTCCGAGCGCTGTGCGCGTCCGGAAAAGGTCGCGTATTTGTTGAGACAGGTCTTGATCGCTTGTCCGAAGTCCATGGAATGCCCCCAGAAGAAATTAAGTGAGTCGTTCATCGCTCACAGGTTTCGACCGTAGGAATAGTTATCACGTAACGTCAAGTGCGGTTCGGCACATCGCTTCTTCACGCGAGCCAGCGCTTGCGGCGCTTGTAGCTCTTCACGGCGCGGAAAGATTTGCGGTCTCCTTCCGAAACGCCGAGATAGAACTCCTTCACGTCCTCGTTCTCGCGCAGCATCTGCGCGGGCCCGTCCATCACCACGCGGCCGGTTTCGAGGATATAGCCGTAGGTGGCGTATTTCAGTGCCATGTTGGTGTTCTGCTCGGCGAGCAGGAAGGACACGCCCTCCGTCGCATTGAGCTTGCGCACGATCTCGAAGATTTCTTCGACGATCTGCGGCGCGAGACCCATGGAGGGTTCGTCGAGCAGGATCATAGAGGGACGCGACATCATCGCCCGGCCGATGGCGCACATCTGCTGCTCGCCGCCGGAGGTATATCCCGCCATGGAAGAGCGTCGCTGCTTCAGACGCGGGAAATACTCGTAGATCGCTTCGAGATCGCGGCGGATTGCGGCGTTGCCGTCCTTGCGCGTGAAGGCGCCGGTCAGCAGGTTTTCCTCAATGGTGAGGTGTCCAAAGCAGTGACGGCCTTCGAGAACCTGGATGCAGCCGCGCCGCACCAGTTCGTTCGGCGAAAGACGGTCGACACGCTCGCCCTTGAACTCGATCGAGCCCTTGGTCACTTCGCCGCGCTCGGCGCGGAGCAGGTTGGAGATGGCCTTGAGCGTCGTCGTCTTGCCGGCGCCGTTCGCGCCGAGCAGCGCCACGATGCCGCCTTTAGGCACGTTGAGCGAGACGCCTTTCAGCACAAGAATCACGTGGTCGTAGACGACCTCGATGTTGTTGACGTTGAGGACAATATCCGCCGGTTGCGGTTGGTCCTGCAGGTGCGTCTGAGCAGCGCTCGTCATCGATGGCTCTCTCCCTTTCCCTCCCCCTTGTGGGGAGGGATTAAGGGTGGGGGTGCTGGCGCTAGACCTTCATAGGCTATCGCTCGCACCCCCACCTCCAACTCCTCCCCACCGCAAGTCGGGTGTTCCCGACTTGCGGCAGACCCAAGACAAGTCTCGGGCAAGCCCGAGGCTTGCGGGGGAGGAGGGCTGGTTGCGCTTAGATCAGCTCGCCTTATCGCAAGCCTCAGTCCGCTTGGGCCAGCCGGCGTTCTTCTCGGCATAGTCCTTCGCGGCGGCATCGAGCTGACCTTTCACGCGGTCGGTCATGGGCTCGATGGGGTTGGAGATCTTCACCCATTTCGTGCCGTCCCATTCCTGCATGAAGGCGGGGCGATGGCCGTTATGATCATTGCAGGAGAGAACGAGCTGTTCGGTGAAGCCCTCGAGTCCGAGCTCCTTCAACCGGGCCGGATCGAGCTTGATGTTCTCCATGCCGCGGCGCACGTCCTCGCCGGTCACGGCCTTCTTGCCCGTAAGCTTCTGAGCCGTGGCAATGCCTTCGGCGATCAGCAGCGAGTTGTAGACGCCGCGGTTGTAGAGCAGTTCGCCGACCTTGTCCTTCGGAGCCTTCGACAGGCCCTTGTCGACCACGTGTTTCTGGATGTCCTGGAGGGCCGGGAAGTTGGTTCCCACGGCATGCCAGTTGAGCATCTTGAAGCCCTTGGCGCCCGCACCGCCGGCGCGGGCATCGTCCTCACCCGGCCACCAGACCGAATAGAACTTGTCCATCGGATAACCGGAACGAACGGCTTCTTTGACCGCCGCGCCGTTCATGGAACCCCATCCCCACAGGATCATGTAATCGGGGCGGTCGCGGCGGACGCTGAGCCATTGCGAGGACTGGTTCTGCATGTCCTGGGCGGCCACCGGATAGAGCGCCACCTCGAAGCCCAGCTCCTTCGACAGTTCCTGCAGCAGCGGGATCGGCTCCTTGCCGTAGCTCGCATCGAGATGCAGGAAGCCGATCTTCTTGCCCTTCAGCTTGTCGAGGCCGCCTTCCTTCTCGCCGATATACTTGATGATGATCGACATGCCGTCCCAGTAGGTGACCGGAGGGTTGAAAACCCAGGGGAAGATGTCGCCGCGGGCCGAGGCCGAGAGGCCGTAAGCCATGGAGAGAATCGGGATCTTGTCGACGGAAGCGCGCGGGATCAGCGGCAGGGTGATGCCCGTCGACCACGGATTGACGATGACAGGGTTCTTGCCCTTCACCGATTCATAGCACTCCACGCCCTTCTTGGTGTCGTAGCCGGTCTCGCATTCCTCGAGCGCGAGCTTCACGCCGCCGATGCCGCCATCGCGCTCGTTGAGCATGCGCAGGTAGTCGTGCATGCCGTCGGCGATAGGCGTGCCGGAGCCGGCAAAGGGACCGGTGCGGTAGGTGAAGAGAGGCACATAGACCGAATCCTGCGCGAAGGCAGGCAGAGCAATGCCGGCGAGCATCGTCGCGGCGGCTAATCCAAGACCAAATTTGCGAAACGACATGGTTGCGTTTCCTCCCGTTGTATCGGCTGAAGGCCGAATTCTTGTTTCATGTCTCGTCTCCTTCTCGGACCGCTGTCAGTAGGGGAACGGCCAGACCAGGAGCTTCTGTTTGCCGATCTGCCAAAGCCGCGCGAGGCCGTGCGGTTCGACGATCAGGAAGAAGATGATGAGCGCGCCCACGATCATGAAACGCAGGTGCTCGATGACATCAGCACCGATCGAGATGCCGAAGGGCGCCAGGATTGCCGGCAGCGCGATGCCGAGGATGATCGGCAGAATGAAGATCAGCGCCGCACCGAAGAACGAGCCGATGAGGCTGCCGAGCCCTCCGATGATCACCATGAAGAGGATGAAGAAGGACTGGTTGATGTTGAACACGTCGTATTCCGCGCCGCCGTACCAGAGGAAGACGAGCAGGGCGCCGGCCACGCCGCAGTAATAGGACGAGACGGCGAAGGCGAGCAGCTTCGTCTGGAGCGGCCTGATGCCCATGAGTTCGGCCGCGAGATCCATGTCGCGGACCGCGATCCACATGCGCCCGATGCGGCCATGGACGAGGTTCGAGGCGAGCCACGTCAGCAGGATGACGATGGTGAGCACGACGAGGTAGCGCGTCTGCGGCGTGGCGGTGGCGCCGATGATCGGAATGCCGAACAGGGTGCGCAGCGGTGCGTCGAGCGCGCCCGAGACGTTGTAGTTCACGAGCCATGGGATGCGGATGAAGCACCATTGCAGGAAGAACTGCGCGGCGAGCGTCGCGACCGCCAAGTAGAAGCCCTTGATGCGCAAGGAGGGCAAGCCGAACAGGGCGCCAATACCGGCGGAGAAGAAGCCGGACACGAAGATCCAGACGATCACGTTCACGCCGGGAAAGGCCGTCATCAGCTTGTAGCAGGCATAGGCTCCCACACCCATGAAGGCGCCGGTGCCGAGCGACAGGAGGCCCGTATAGCCGGTGAGGATATTGAGCCCGATGGCCGCGAGCGAGAACACCAGGAACGGGATCATCACCGCCTGGAGCAGGAAGCTGTTGCCGACGAATGCCAGCGCATAGGCGGCCACGATGATGAGGGTGAGCCCAATCCGATCCTCGCGCAAAGGAAAGATCGCGCTGTCCGCAACATAATTGGTCTTGAACTGGCCGGCCTCGCGGTAGAGCACTGACAAAGTCTCCCTAAATCCGTTCGATGATCTTTTCGCCGAACAGACCCTGCGGCCTGTAGAGCAGGAAGAGCAGGGCGATGACATAGGCGAGCCAGGTCTCGACGCCTCCGCCGACCAGCGGCCCCCAATAGAACTCGCCAAGCTTCTCGCCGACGCCGATGATCAATCCGCCGATGATCGCGCCAGGGATGGAGGTGAACCCGCCGAGGATAAGGACCGGCAGGGCCTTGAGTGCGATGATCTGGAGCGAGAACGACACGCCCGAGCGCGCACCCCACATGATGCCCGCAACCAGCGCCACGATGCCGGCGGCAAACCACACGATCACCCAGATCTGGTTGAGAGAGATGCCGACGGAGAGCGCTGCCTTGTGGCTGTCGGCCACGGCCCGCAGCGCACGGCCGATGCGCGTCTTGGAGAAGAATACCGCGAGCAGGCCGATCATGATCGAGGCGATGACGGCGGCGGCGATGTCGAGATGCTGGAAGCGCACCATCCCTCCCAACATGTCCACCTCTGTCGTGCCCTGCGGCAGGAAGAGCTGACTCGTGATCATCTCGCGCGGGTTGCCGCCGAAGATGAGCTCGCCGAAGCCGATGAGAAAGTAAGTGAGCCCGAAGGTCGCCATGAAGAGGATGATGTCAGGCTGGTTGACGAGCGGGCGCAGCACAACCCGCTCCACCACCACGGCGAGCACGAGCATGGCGAGAGCTGCCAAAATCAGTGCCAGGAAGGCCGGCACGCCTTTCTCGTAGAGGCCCACCAGGATCAGCGCCGCGAACACCACCATGATCCCTTGCGCGAAATTGAACACGCCGGACGCCTTGAAGATGAGCACGAAGCCGAGCGCGATCAGCGCATAGAGGACGCCGGAGACGAGACCTTCCCAGAGGGTCTGAATCAGGAGATCTGGCGCCTCGCCCATGAAGACGAAGGGTTCGATGAAGACCTTGTAGAGCATGTCCATCGTCAACAACCCTTCAATGCGCCACGCCGAGATAGGCGTCGATGACGCGCTGATCGCTCTTGACCTCGGTCGGCGTGCCGTCGGCGATCTTGCGGCCGTATTCCAGCACCACGACCCGGTCGGAGAGATCCATCACCACGCCCATGTCGTGCTCGATCAGCGCGATGGTGGTGCCGTATTGCTGGTTCACCTCCAGGATGAAGCGCGACATGTCTTCCTTCTCTTCGAGATTCATGCCAGCCATGGGTTCGTCGAGCAGGAGAAGCTCCGGTTCCATGGCGAGTGCCCGCCCGAGTTCGACTCGCTTCTGGAGGCCATAGGGCAGGCGTCCCACGGGGGTCTTGCGGATGTGCTGGATCTCGAGGAAGTCGATGATCTCTTCCACGAAGCGGCGATGCTCGACCTCCTCCTTCATGGCAGGGCCATGACGGAAGAGCTGCCAGAAGAAGTTCGAGTGCATCTTGATCGAACGGCCGGCCATGATGTTGTCCAGCGTCGACATGCTCTTGAACAGGGCGACGTTCTGGAACGTGCGGGCAATGCCGCCGCGTGCCGCCTCGTAGGGGCGCATCTTCGGGCGCTTGATGCCCTTGAAGGTGATGCGGCCTTCGGTTGGATAATAGAAGCCGTTGATGCAGTTGAGCATCGAGGTCTTGCCGGCGCCGTTCGGCCCGATAATGGCGCGGATCTCGCTCTTGCGGATATCGAAGGACACGTCGGTGAGCGCCTTCACGCCGCCGAAGCCCAGCGACACGTTCTCGACGGCAAGCAGCACATCGCCCTTGCTGAGGACGGGATGGTCGGGCGCTCTCATTCCGCTGCCTCCAGCACCGATCCCGGCTCCCGTGATGGATGAACCTTCATGTCTCTGATCTTGACCCGTGCGGAGATCACGCCCTTACGCCCGTCCTCGAAGGTGACTTCGGTCGAGATGTCGGCCTCGGACGAGCTGTCGTAGAGCGCGTTGATGAGCGGGGCATAACGCTCGGCGATGAAACCGCGGCGCACCTTCTGCGTGCGCGTGAGCTCGCCGTCGTCCGCATCGAGCTCCTTGTGCAGGATGAGAAAACGCTTGATCTGCGCGCCGCCCATACGCGGCTCGGCGGACAGCGAGCGGTTCACCTCGTCCACGTGCTTCTCGATCATGTCATAGACCAGCGGATGGCCGGCAAGTTCCTGATAGGAGCCATATGTCACGCCGTTGCGCTCGGCCCAGTTGCTCACGGCCACGAGGTCGATATTGACGAAGGCGGCGACATGGTCGCGACCGTCGCCGAAGCAGACCGCTTCCTTGATGTTGGGATAGAACTTCAGTTTGTTCTCGACATATTTCGGTGGGAAGAGCGCGCCGTCGCGCATCTTTCCGACATCCTTGGCGCGGTCGATGATCTTCAGATGGCCGTTCTGGTCGAAGAAGCCGGCGTCGCCCGAATGCACGAAACCGTCCGGCGTCTTGGTCTCCGCTGTCTTCTCGTCGTCCTTGTAATAGCCTACGAACACGCCGGGCGAGCGGTAAAGAACCTCACCATTGTCGGCAATGCGGATCTCCACCTGTGGGGCAGGACGGCCCACCGTGTCGGCGCGGATTTCGCCGTTCGGCTGCATGGTGATGTAGACGGAGGCCTCCGTCTGTCCGTAGAGCTGTTTCAGGTTCACGCCGATGGAGCGGTAGAAGCGGAAGATCTCCGGCCCGATGGCCTCGCCTGCGGTGTAGCCGACCTTCACTCTTGTCATGCCGAAGCGGTTGCGCAACGGCGCATAGACGAGCACGTTGCCGATGTTCCAGAGCAGGCGGTCCCAGGCTCCCACACCCGGCTCTCTGTTCAGGATCTTCTCGCCGACCTTGTTGGCGTGGTTGATGAAGTAGTGGAACATGCGCCGCTTGAGCGCGCCCGCATCCTCGATGCGCACCATGGTGAGCGTGAGCATGCTTTCGAAGACGCGTGGCGGCGCGAAGACGTAAGTTGCGCCGACCTCGCGGCGGTCCTCCGCGATGGTTTCCGGGCTCTCGGGGCAATTGACGCACAGCCCCGACAGGATCGCCTGCGCATAGGAGAAGATGTGGTCGCCAACCCAGGCGATGGGCAGATAGGCGATGATCTCGTCCGTCTCGTCGAGCTTGTCGAAGTCGCAGCCGATTTCGGCCGCTGCGATGACGGCATCGGAGGTCAGCATCACGCCCTTGGGCCGCCCGGTCGTGCCGGAGGTATAGAGAATGATCGCGAGATCGGAGCCTTGCCCTACCTGCAGCGCCTGCTCGATTCCAGCGGCCTCAGCAGCATCGGCAAGGCGCGTGCGGCCTTCCTCTACAATGGATTCGATGGAATGAAGCCGGCTATGATCGTAGTCCCGCAGGCCTTTCTGCTCGTCGTAGAGCACATGCTGCAATTGCGGCAGCTGTTCCGAGACGGAGAGAATCTTGTCGACCTGCTCCTGGTCCTGCACGGCCGCGTGGGTCACCTCGGCATGGCTCAGCACATAGGCCATCTCGTCGGCGACCGAATCCGCATAGACCGGGATCGGGATCGCGCCGAGCCATTGGGCGGCGCAGATGGTCCAATAGAGATAGGGCCGGTTGTATCCGATGATGGCGATCTTGCCGCCGCGCTTCAGGCCGAGGGATTGCAGACCGCTGGCATAGGCGCGAACGATGTCGTGCACCTCGCCCCAGGTCCAGGATTGCCAGATCCCGAGATCCTTGTGCCGAAACGCGGTGCGGTTCGGGCGTAGGCGCGCATTGTGCGCCAACAATTTCGGGAATGTATCCGCGCGCGCATCCGCAGCCGTCGTCAACGACGTCAACCTCCCTGGCATCCGCGCGTCAAACGCGTGGTATGGCTTCGCTTCCTCTGATGCATGGAAGGCTCTCCATGCGTCTGCCGATCTGTGCCGGCTTGCCCGTTAGGGCGTTGTTGGAGGGTATTCTGTCGTGCCCATCAGGGGACGGCAAGGTGCCTGCCACCGCTACCATGGGCTAATAGGCAGATGGGCGCCGTCGGTGCAGGCGAGGCTATGCCGTTCGAGCCCGGAACGGCGAGACCGTTATGGCACGGCGGTCAGCGCCGCGGGTTCGATCTCGTCGGATTTGACGAGATGTTCGATCCCGACCGTATTCTTGATGCGGTAAAGCGGGGTGTCGTCCTCGTCCGGCACGAGGCAGACGATGCAATAGGTGCGATGATCCGCATAACCCGAAGACGTTTTGGCAATCCGGACAAGCTGTCCGAGATGGAATGCCTCTTTCATCAGCGCCTCCAATGCCCTGGGATGCGATGAACAGGAGCTTGGGCGATCCGAGGCGCGGGTCAGGGACCCGTCCGCCGATCCGTCAAGCTTGATTGTCCTCCCCGACCCCTTTCAGGCTTCGGTACGGATCAAGAAGGATGGCTGGGGCGAAACGATGGCGATTTGCCATTTCGGGCCCATGCCGCGTCACGATGCCGTCTCCCCGATCCGGAAGCGCCTCAAGGAAATCGCGAGCAGGCTGGGCCCGCATTAACATGGGATAAGCGCTCGAAGACAATGCCCCGAGCCGGAGAGTACCGGTCAGCTTTGGGGTATCAACCACGCCGTGCCGCCTCGATCGCGGCGACGTCGATCTTCCTCATATCCATCATCGCATCGAACGCGCGTTTGGCTTCAGCGCCGCCCGCCGCCATCGCCTCGGTCAGGACGCGCGGCGTGATCTGCCAGGACACGCCCCACCTGTCCTTGCACCAGCCGCAAGCGCTCTCCTGGCCGCCGTTGCCGACGATGGCATTCCAGTAACGGTCGGTCTCGTCCTGATCGTCGGTGGCGATTTGGAACGAGAAGGCTTCGTTATGTTTGAACGTGGAACCTCCGTTGAGGCCGATACAGGGAACACCCGCAACCGTGAACTCGACCATCAATACGTCGCCCTCTTTGCCGGCCGGGTAGTCACTGGGTGCACGGTACACGGCACCCACTGCGCTATCAGGAAAGGTCTCAGCATAGAAGCGGGCGGCGGCCTCGGCATCCTTATCGTACCAGAGGCAGATCGCATTCTTTGCCATTGCGTCTTCCCTTCGCTTTGATGCCGCTATTCCGGCCTTTTTTCCCACCGCTCTTGCGAAATAGGGAGTGAAACGCATTTCTCCACCCCGGATGGGCCGGTTCGGTCGGGCCATCGTCGCATGCGGCAGGGGCGAACAGCGGGGCCAGGGGCAAGATCATCCTTGAGCGATGGCGTGGAAGAAGCTTCCCGTCACGAGCCCGCGGCGATGTCCGGCAAAGCCGAGATCGTTGCCCTCAGCATCCGCAATGCGGGCAAAGGCGGCCTCCCGTGACGTATCGCTCTGGGTGACCGAGGCATAGTGAAACTCGTGACCGACGAGGCGCCGGCCGGCTTGTCCCATGGCGCTGTCACCGAGCAGATGCGCCACCCGGTAGCCGAGATGCATCCTGCGCTTGGCATAGCTCGTCTCGACGGGGAGCAGGCCTGCCATGGGATGCGCATATCCCTCCGCATCCTCCAGGGACCGGCCCAGCACCATGTAACCGCCGCACTCGCCATGGACCGGACGGCTTTCGGAAAAGGCTCGCAATCCTTCGAGGAAGTTTTGCGCTCCCGCAATGCGGCCGGCGTGAAGCTCTGGATAGCCCCCTGGCAACCAGCAGACGTCGCAATCGGATGGCGGGGGCTCGTCGGCTAGGGGGGAGAAGGGGACGATCTCGGCCCCGGCCGTACGCCATCCCATAAGCACATGCGGATAGACGAAGGAAAAGGCTTGATCCGAGGCCAGCGCAATCCGCTGGCCCGGCGGCGGCAGAGATTGTGCGTTGCCGGCGGTCTCGAGCCGGGTCGGGCGGGCCAGGGCCATCAGCCGGTCGATGTCGAGCGCGCCTTCCACCGCATCGGCAAGGCGCTCCAGCCGCGCGTCGAGCTCGTCGGTTTCGCCTGCCTGGACGAGGCCGAGATGGCGCTCCGGGAGGGTCAGCTCGGTGTTGCGCATGAGGGCGCCGAGGACGGGGAGGCCGATGCGCGTCATGCCGTCCTCGACCAGCCTGCGGTGGCGTTCGCTCGCGACCTTGTTCAGCACGACACCGGCCACTTCGATGCGGGGGTCGAAGCGGGCGCAGCCGAGGGCGACGGCGGCCGCCGACTGCGCATGGCCCGACACGTCGAGAACGAGGATCACCGGCCAGCCGAATAGGGCGGCGATGTCGGCGCTGGCGCCGGTGCGGCCGGTCTCCTGGCGGATGCCGTCGAAAAGACCCATCGAGCCTTCCGCGATCACAAGCGCCGCATCGCCGGCCGCCTCGGATGCGAGCGCTTGCAGAAGCGGCCTGCTCATCGCGAAGCTGTCGAGGTTGAAGCTCGGGGCGCCGGTGGCGGCGGCGTGGAAGGCCGGATCGATGTAGTCCGGCCCGCATTTCATGCCGCGCACACGCATGCCCCGGCGAGCGATGGTCCGCTGGAGCCCGAGCACGATGGTCGTCTTGCCGGAGCCTGAGCGCGGCGCAGCGATAAGGAGGCCGGGACCGACGCTCACTGGGCCGCCTCGCTGCCGAATTCGAGCAGATGATTGGCAATGGCCGAGCGGAAGGCGGCGATTGCCCCGATGGCGACGATGGCTGGCGAGCGGATGAGACCGTCCTCGGCGAGCTTCGGCAGGGTTTCGAGCGTTCCTTCCACCACGCTTTCCTTGGCGGTTGTCGCTCCATACACGGCCAGCGCCGGCGTATCGCCGGAAAGCCCGCCATCCATAAGCCCCTTCACGATGGACGGGAGGCTGGACACAGCCATGTAGAGCACGATGGGAGCACCGGTGCGGGCAAGCGAGGTCCACTCGATCTCCGAGTCGGGTGCGGCATGGCCGGTGGCGAGGATGACCGCATGGTTCGTTGTGCGCATGGTTGCCGGCACGCCGTGGATGGCGAGCGAGGCAAGGCCGCTCGACACGCCGGGGATGATGCGGAACGGAATGCCAGCGTCCGAGAGCGCCAGCGCCTCTTCGCCGCCGCGGCCGAAAATGAAGGGATCGCCTCCTTTCAGCCGCAGGACTCGCTTGCCCTCGCGGGCGAGCTGGATCAGCCGCTCGCAGATATCCCGCTGGACGGCCGAGGGCTTGCCCCCGCGCTTGCCGGCGAATTCCAGCACGGCGCCCTCGCGGGCAAAGGACAGCACGGCCGAGTCGACGAGGGCGTCGTAGACGACGACATCGGCCGCTGCGAGGGCGTTCAACGCATGGATCGTGAGCAGGCCAGGATCGCCAGGGCCTGCGCCCACGAGCCAGACCGTGCCCGGTGCGAAGGGGGGCGAGAGGCGGGAGAGGGAGGTCATGCGGGCCTCCGGGCAGGACTGGCGGTCACGAAGCGACGATTGGAATTCATGGCGACGATGTAAGAGCGCGTATGGACGAGAGTAAACCCGCGGCTGCAGGGGCGGCGTATCTTGGTGGCAGACAGAAGATTTTCCCGATCCGCCCGAGATCGCCGTTCCACGCTATTGCCCGAAGCCATGCACATCATCGGCTATCCTCCCCGGCGCTGGGGCGGAAGCGGCGGTCGTAATCGGTCGAATAGAGCGCGCTGTCACGAAAGTCTTTTACCGCAAGCGTGTGTCCGACCAGGATCAGCGCCGTACGCTCCAGCTTTTCGGCCCGGACCATGGCGGCAATCGTCTGCAGCGTGCCCTTGATCACCCGCTCATCCGGCCATGACGCGCGCCAGACGACCGCTGCGGGACAATCAGCGCCATAGAACGGCAGCAGATCCTCGACCACCTGCTCGATCACATGGATCGACAGATGGATGGCGAGCGTCGCCTTCGTCTGCGCGAAGGTGGCAAGCCGCTCCGTTTCCGGCATGGCGGAGGCGCGGCCCGAGGTGCGGGTGAGCACCACCGACTGGCCGACCTCCGGTACCGTGAGCTCGCGCCCTAGTGTGGCAGCGGCGGCTGCGAAGGCGGGAACGCCCGGTGTGATCGTGTAGGGGATGCCGAGCGCATCGAGGCGCCGCAACTGCTCGCCCATGGCGCTCCAGATCGAGAGGTCACCGGAATGGAGACGCGCCACGTCTTCACCCTGCTCATGGGCCCGTACGTATTCAGCCGTGATGGCATCGAGATCGAGAGGTGCCGTATCGACGAGCCGCGCGCCTTGCGAACACCAGGACAGGATCTCCGGCGGCACGATGGATCCCGCATAGAGGCAGACGGGACAGCGTTCGATGAGCGAGCGACCGCGCAGGGTGATGAGATCGGCAGCGCCGGGGCCAGCTCCGATGAAGTGGACTTTCATGGAGCGATCTCCAGGCGCGCGAGGGCGCAGGTGGCGGAGGCAGACGCGATGCGCTCCAGAATGAGGTAGGCGCGGGGACCGGCGGCGGTGAGTGCCGCCGCTTCCGCGACGGAGCCGACGCCATGCGCCGCGATGGAACGGGCGGAGTGCGTGCGTATGCGAGGCGCCGCTGCAGACAACTCGCTCTCTTCCACCGCAATCGCAGAAATCGCAAGCCTGCGGGCCGCCTCGGTAAAAGCTGGCTGGTCGGCGAGGGCTTCGATTGTCGCGAGTCTGGCTAAAGCATCGCGTGCAAGCGCTGCACGCTCCAATGCCTGTTCCACGAGAGTAACGATTTCCTCGGCGGTGACGCTGCGCCTGAATCCGATACCGGCGACGATCATGGCTTCGTCACCACCCATTGCGTGACGGGCATCGCCGCCCGCCAGCCATGCATGCCGCCGACGGGTTCGAGGCGCGAGACCGTCAGGCGCCGCATCGTTCCTCCATGCTGCGCGTAAAGCGAGCCGAGCAACGTCTCGGTTTCCAGCGTGACGCCGTTGATAACGAGACGCCCGCCTGATTTCAGCGCGGCCCAGGCGGTGTCGAAGACGCCGGGCTCCGAGGCTCCTCCGCCGATGAAGATGGCATCCGGTGTGGGCAGATCGTTGAGCGCCCCAGGTGCGCGTCCAATGCGGATGTCCAACGCCGTCGCGCCGAGTTCAAGCGCATTGCGGCGCGCGCGCTCGGCGCGCTCATCGCGTTCCTCGATCCCGATGCAGCGGTTGCGCGGATGGCGCAGGCACCATTCGATGCCGATGGAGCCCGCGCCTGCGCCGACGTCCCACAACAGCTCACCGGCCTTGGGCGCAAGCGCTGACAGCGTCAGCGCACGGATCTCCGCCTTCGTGAGCTGACCGTCATTCTCGAAAAAGGAATCGGGCAGGCCCGGCGCGAGAGTGACCACCTTGGCATCGCTCGCGGCGACGACTTCGATAGCAATTGTATTGAGCGGATCGATCTCGGCGATGGCGAAGTCGGCAGCGACCGCGCGACGGATGCGCTCGCCTGGACCGCCCATGGCTTCGCAGACGGTGATTGTCGAGGCTCCGAAGCCGCGCGTCCTCAGCAGCTTCGCGAGCTTACCCGGTGTCGAGCCGTCCCAGGACAGCGTGAGGATGCGAGCGCCCGGCTGCAAATGGGGAACGACCCGCTCCAGCGAACGGCCGTGCAGGCTCACGCAGTCACACTCCGGCAGCGACCAACCCAGGCGCGCCGCGGCAAGGCTGAAGGCGGACGGCTGCGGAAAGCATACGATTTCCTCCGCCGGGATGAGGCGCGCAAGCTCCGCACCGACGCCATAATGAAACGGATCGCCTGTCGCCAGAACACAGGTCGGCTGGCCGCGCCGGGCGAGGATCCACGGATAGCCCTCCGCAAAGGGGCTTGGCCAAGTCGGCGTCTCTGCTGAGAGAGGAGCTGCCAGGTCGAGATGGCGTGCGCCGCTGATGACGAATTCCGCGCGGTCCAGCGCGGCGCGGGCCGCAGGAGAAAGTCCCGCGCGTCCATCCTCACCGATGCCGATGATGGTGAGCCAGGGTCTGTTGGGCGCCATGCTCGACTCCTGCTCAGAATTCGGGGAAAAGGAGGCCATGCGCATCCTCATTCTGGGCGGCACGACGGAGGCCTCCGCACTCGCGGCGCGTCTGGCCGGACGGCCCGATTTCAGCCCGCTCCTGTCCATGGCCGGTCGCACCAGCGATCCGCGCCCCCTGCCGATCTCGACCCGCATCGGCGGCTTCGGCGGTGTGGCAGGGCTCGCCGGCTTTCTGCGCGAGGAGGGGATCGATGCCGTGATCGATGCGACCCATCCCTTCGCCGCCGTGATGTCGTGCAATGCGGCCGCGGCTTGCATGGAGACGCAAGTTCCGCTGCTCGCCTTGCGCCGTCCGGCCTGGGGGCCGCAGGGCGGTGATCACTGGATCGAGGTTTCCTCGATGGCGGCGGCCGTTCAGGCGCTGGGAGATGCGCCACGCCGCGTGTTCCTCACCGTGGGACGCCTCGAACTCGCAGCCTTCGCGGCTGCGCCGCATCACACTTACCTCGTGCGCAGCATCGAGCCCATCGGCGACGTTCTTCCGGTGCCGAACGTCATGACCATCCAGGATCGCGCGCCCTTCGACGAGGCGGCCGAGCGCGCGCTCATGGAACGCGAGCGCATCGACGTGGTGGTGACGAAGAATTCCGGCGGGGCGGCGACCTATCCGAAGATCGCGGCGGCGCGGTCTCTCGGCCTGCCGGTCATCGTCGTGGCACGACCGGACAAGCCGCCCGGTGTCGAAGAAGTTGCCAGCGCCGAGGCCGCGCTCGATTGGCTGGAGCGTCTTCACGGCCGCACTCCGTAAAAGCGCGGGGTGTAGACGTAAGGCGTGTCGCTCTCGGTCCGCGCGATCAGCCGCGTGGTGGAAGCTCCAATGATCACGACAGTCGACATATCAGCCATAGTGGCGTCCACCTCGGCGAGCGGCAGAATCCTGATCCGCTCGTCGGGCCGCCCCACGGCACGGGCCAGGATGATCGGCGTGTCCGGGCCGCGCGTCTCCGCGACGATCTCGAAGGCCGCACCGAGCTGCCAGGGGCGGGCGGAGGAGATCGGGTTGTAGAGTGCCACCACGAAGTCTGCCGCGATGGCTGCTCTCAGACGTGCCTCGACGACCTCCCAGGGCTTGAGGTTGTCCGAGAGCGACATGGCGCAGAAATCGCCGCCGAGTGGTGCACCGATGCGAGCTGCGGCGGCGAGCATCGCCGTGATGCCGGGCTCGACGCGGATGTCGAGGTTGCGCCACGCCGGATCGCCATTCTCCACCGCTTCGAATACCGCCGCGGCCATCGCAAAAACACCGGGATCCCCGCCGGAGACCACGGCGACGTGGGCTCCCTTCGCCGCAAGATCGAGTGCGAAGCAGGCGCGGTTGAGTTCGACACGATTATCCGACGAGTGACGCCGTAGGCCGGGCCTGTCCGGTACGCGATCCACATAGGGACCGTAGCCGACGATGTCGGTGGCGGACCCAAGCGCCTCGGAAGCGGCGGGCGTCAGGTAGCGTGGATCGCCCGGGCCGAGGCCGACGACGGTGAGGACGCCCGTCATACACGCCTCCCTTGGCCCGGCACGATGATGAGTGAGAAATATGGCGCCTCGACATCGCCCGGCAGATCGGGCAGCGGAACGATCTTCTCCTCTGCCATGGTGGCGCGCTCCACATAGATGGCACGCTCGAAAAGCCCGGTGGATTTGAGTGCCGCACGAACCTTTGGCAGATGGCTTCCGAGTTTCATCACCACGGCGGCATCGGTGCCTGAGAGGCGGAGTGTCAGCTCCGCCTCGGGCAGGGTTGCGGGCACGACGGTTAGCACGTCGTCGCCCCAGGTGATCGGCGCGCTGGCGCGGGTCCAGGCGCCCGACATGGCTGTGACGGCGGGCACCACTTCGATGGGAATGCGGTCTTTCAGGCGCCACCAGAGATGCATGAAGGAGCCGTAGAAGAACGGATCGCCTTCGCAGAGGACAGCGATGGTGCGCCCTTTCTCGACCTCGGCGAGAAGCCGCGCTGCCGCTTCCTCGTAGAAGGGATTGAGAGCTGCCGCATAATCCGGATGATCGGCCGGGATCTCCGTCGTCACGGGATAGGCAAGAGCGATCTCGCGCTCCGGGTTCTGGCCGACGACGGCATCCGCGATCGTGCGCGCGTTGCCGCGCCGTCCGCGCTTACAGAAATGAACGAGCCGGTCGGCCGTTTCCAGCACCTTGCGGGCGCGGACCGTCATGTAGTCTGGATTACCGGGGCCGAGCCCTAAGCCGAAAAGGCGGACGGGGTCTTGCATCGTCATCGGCTCACTCGACCGGGTTCGCGAGGGCATTGACCGCCGCCGCCGCCATGGCGCTGCCGCCGCGTCTGCCATGCACAACGAGATACGGCACGCGCCCGTCCTGGGCCAGAGCCACCTTCGATTCCGCTGCGCCGATAAAGCCGACCGGAATGCCGATCACAGCGGCGGGCCTCGGTGCGCCGGCATCGAGCATTTCGAGAAGGCGGAAGAGAGCAGTGGGCGCGTTGCCGAACACGACCAGCGCACCTTCCAGCCGCTCGCGCCACAGCTCCATGGCGGCGGCCGAGCGGGTGTTGCCGAGTTCCGCAGCGAGCACCGGAACGCGCGGATCGTCGAGGGTGCAGACCACGTCGTTGTTCGCCGGCAGTCGCGCGCGGGTGATGCCGTTCGCCACCATCTTGGCATCGCACAGGATCGGCGCGCCGCACTTCAAGGCCGCTTCCGCCGCTTCCGCGAAGTCTGGCGAGAGATCGACATCCTTGGGCAGGTCGGTCATGCCGCAGGCATGGATCATGCGCACGACGACGCGTTCCGCCGTGCCTGAAAAGCGCGAGAGATCGGCCTCGGCACGGATGATCGAAAATGACCGGCGATAGATCTCGGCGCCTTCGCGGATGTAGTCGCGGGAGCCGCTCATGGCTTGCGCTCCGGGAAGGTGCGGTGCAGCCTGGCAGGCGTCTTCGGCAATAAACGGGTCATGATCTCGTCGAGGAACATATGAAGAGAGGAAACATCGCGGGCGGAGCCATGGGGCACGACGTCATAGCGGCCATCGGCCCGTCCGACCAGTGTCAGATCGGCCCAGCCCGGATGGGCGCAGCCTTTCGGGCAGCCTGAGACGTGAACGGCAGCGCCCTGGGGCAGGAGATCGCCCCAGGCTTCGGCGAGCCGCAAGGCATCGGCGGGGGCGGCTGTCAGGGCGCTGGCGCAATCCGGCTTGCCGGGGCAGGCGATCAGCGACAGGCGGGGATCGTTCGCCTCGGTGATGAAGCCGGCGCGGGCCGCTTCGTTTAGAAGCACCAGCACATCCAGATCCGACACTCCTGGTACGAGGAGGCCGCGCGTGAATGAGAGGCGGATCTCGGACGTGCCGAAGCGCTCGCTCCAGGCCGTCACATGCAGCAGCTGCTCGGTATTACATCGGCCGAAAGGCAGCGCGAGAAGAACAGCATATCCGCCCTTGATCGGGATGACACCCGCGCGCAGGGACGCTGAGCGCTGAGGGACAGCGGCTGCCCGTTCAAGACCAACCAATGCCGTCAATTCCTGAACGAGATGCGGCTTGAGATCGCGAAGACGCCGCGCATCGGTGCGTCCGGTGCGCCTCATATCCGCGAAGTTCGATAGGATAGTGCAGGCGGCCTCGGGGGCGTGACAGAGGGCTGCCGCACCGATCACATTCAGGTTCTCGGACGATGGAACGCCGAAAGCAACCGTGCCATCCCCGCCTGCAATCAGCTGAAGATCGGCGCCGATGGCATCAAGGGGCATGGAACCGCGACCGTCGACGGCGACGAAGAATTTGGCGGGCAGGCCGTCCAGGTGGCTGGCTCCGACTTCGATGGCTTGTGCCAGAGCGAATGCATCGAAACGGTCGAGCGGGTCGAGACCGGCGAGGGGCGACAAGGCGGTGAGGCGGTTCGGGCCGTCGCCCTCGGGTTCGGCAAGGCCTTCGCGTTCGAGGAGAGCGAGCAACTCGGGATAGGTCTCGTCGCTCACGCCGCGGATCTGCAGGTTGCCGCGGGCGGTGATGTCGAGATGGCCGTTGCCGTGCTCGCGTGCAGCCCCCGCGATGAGACGTGCCTGATCGGCACTGAGCCTGCCGCCGAAGGGATGCAGACGCACGAGCAGGCCGTCGCCGGTTTCCATCGGGCGGCGCACGCCGGGGCACCATCCGCGGCGCCTTTCGCTGACAGTCCGCGCGCTCATTCGGCCGCCTCCTTTCGCTCATCGTCGAAAAAGGCTGCAACGGAATTGAGGCGGCTCTCCCACAGGCCGCGGCGGCGGGCATCGACCAGGCGGTCACGGATGGCCTGCGCGGCAGGAGGATTGGCGTCCTCGATCTGCTTCCAGGTTGGCTCGTCGGCGATCAGGGCCGTGAAGACGAGGTCGAGAGTTGTTGCGGGAACCGCATCCGTGGTCGCGGCAAAGGCGAAGAGAGCATCGATCCCTTGCGCGATCTCCGCGCCGCCGCGCCAGCCATGGCGGAGTTGACTCGCGATCCAGCGCGGATTGGTCAGGCGTCTGCGCACCAGACGGTCCACATCCTCGGCGAGCGTGCGGGCTTTGGGCTGCTGCGGACGGCTCGTGTCGAGACTATAGACGGCAGGCGAGGCGCCAAGCGCCCGGGCCGCCGCCGCAAAGCCGCCGATACTATCGGCGGCGGAATCGCCATCGAGGATATCGCGCTCGGCCACGTCGCTCACATGGACGAACGCTTCTGCCTGCTCGACGCGTTGCGGGAAGCTCTCGTCGGTAGAGGCCTCACCTGCGGCGCCGAAGGCATGGGAGGTGCCTTCGAGATAGGTCCGGCCGAGATCGCCTTTCGTCGTCCATTCGCCATCGAGTGCCTGGGCCGATACGCCGGCGCCGTAGGTGCCCGGCGCTGAGCCGAAAACGCGCGACAGCTTTTCGCCGCGCCGGCGCGCGGCGGCAAGCTCGTTCCACTCGTCGTCTTCATTGAGTGCGGCAACGGCGCGGGCCGCCTGGTCGAGCAGGGCGATCTGATCCGGGAAGGTATCTCGGAAGGCACCGGAGACACGAACCGTCACATCGGCGCGCGGTCGGTCGAGGAGGGGCTGCGGCACGATCTCGAAGCCGGTCACACGGGTCGAGGCATGGTCCCAGGTCGGGCGCACGCCCATGAGGGCGAGCGCGTGGGCGATGTCCTCGCCGCCGGAGCGCAGGGTCGGTGAGGCCCAGAGATCCATCACGATCCGGCGCGGCCAGTCGCCTTCCTCCTGAAGATGCCGGCGCACCACTTCGGCGGCGGCGCGCGAGCCGAGCTCGGTGGCGGCACGGGTCGGGATCGATCGCGGATCGAGGGTCGCGAGATTGCGGCCGGTGGGCAGCACATTGGTTTGGCCGCGCGAGGGGGAGCCGGAGGGGCCAGGGACGACGAAGCGGCCGTCCAGCGCCTTCAGCAACCCTTCGCGCTCGCCGGTGGCGCAGGCCTCGAAACCGTTTGGAGCGCTGCCGAAGATGTGGAGCCCGTCACGGATCGTCACCTCGCCGAGATCGCAGAGATGCGCATCGAGGCGCGTCAACGCTTCGTCCATCGGCATGCCATCGCTGACGCCGCAAGCGGCCGCAAGTCCGCTTGTCCTGGCGCGCTCCAGAATCTCTTTCGCAACGAGCTCCGCCCGGCCGGGATGAAGCACCTGGGCGGAGGAGAATTCCTCCACCAATTCCCGCAAGGCTGCCTCCTCGCCATCGAGACCCGCTTCCGCCGTCTGCGGCGTGAGATGGCCGATGGTGACGGCGCCGATGCGGCGCTTGGCGGGGGCAGCCTCGCCCGGATCGTCGACGATGAAGGGATAGATCACCGGCACCGCGCCGATGGCGAGACGCGGCCAGCAGGCGGTGGAAAGCGCCACTGCCTTGCCGGGCAACCATTCCGTGGTGCCATGCGTGCCGAGATGGATGAGCGCGTGAATGGTCTCCAGCGCGCGCAGGCCGCAATAGAAGGCGAGATAACCGTGGCTCGGCGGGCATTCCGGGTCGTGATAGAAGCCCTTGCGGTCGAGGCCGTGACCGCGATCGGGCTGCAGGGCGACGAAAATGTTTCCGGCACGGATCGCGCGGAAGCGGAAGGCATCGTCGGCGAATGCAGGATCGTCCTCAGGCTGGCCCCAGCGCTCGTCGATGACGGCACGCTGCTCGGCCGGCAGCGCGTCGAGCCACGCGCGGTAATCCGCCAGCGGGACGGCGAACGAAGCTTTGCTCTCGGTAAGACGCGGCATCAGTTCATCGGCCGTGAAATCCCGCGCGGCCGCGTAACCGGCTTCTGTGAGCGCGTCGAGGATTGCGCAGGTGCTGGCCGGCGTGTCGAGGCCGACCGCAAAGCCGGCGCGTCCGCCGCGCGCGGGGTAATCGGAGAGAACCAGCGCGAGCCGCCGCTCGTGACGCGGCGTTTGGGCGAGGCGCACCCACGCAGCGGCCATATCGGCAACGGCATCGATGCCGGCAACATCCGGAGCCTGCACGCGGCGCGAGAAGGCGAGCGTTGTATCCGCAGGCTCTTCGGCCTTGAACGAGATGGGGCCTGCGGCGATGCGGCCGTCGAACTCAGGCAGGGCGATCTGCATGGCGAGATCGGCGGCGGAGAGGCCGCGCGGCGAGGCTGCCCAGGCTTCCTTCGCGCTGCCGACGGGGGTCGCCTGCAGGATCGGGCAATCGGCTTCGTCGAGCACGAAAGCTTCATCGTCGCGCGACGAGAAGGCGGTCGTGGTCACGATGATGTCGGGATGGCGCGCTTGGGTGGCCCGCCGCACGACCGCGACGGCCTCCGGATCCTTCAGGCTCGAGACGGCGAGCACAAGCGCGTCGATGCCGCGCTCCGTGAGAGCCGCTGCCAACGCTTCGATGGCCTGCGTGTCGCCGGAGAGAACGGCGGAACGGTAGACGATGAGGTGAGCGAGGGGGCGGTTGCCGGAGAGGCGGGTAAGAGCGGCTTCGGGTTCGAGGATGCTACCGGCCTCTCCCCCCCACAAGGGGGAGGGAAAAGCGCCTCGGACCTCATCCTGAGGAGCAGACGAAGTCTGCGTCTCGAAGGAGCTTCCAGCCCGCATTCGATCCTCCTTCGAGACGCCGCTGACGCGGCTCCTCAGGATGAGGTCCGAGTGATGGGTCGGAAAAGCAGGCAGCCACGCGAAAGCGCGCGGAGCCGCGCGCGGCGGCTCGATGGCCTGATCCGTTTCCCCGATCTCTACCCCGACCCGCGCGAGCAGGCGGCGCATGTTGTCGAGGCCGCCGGCCTGGAAATAGGCCTCCAGCTCGTCGCAGAGCATCTGTGAAACTGTGGAGTAAGCCGACAGGCGCGGATCGGGTCGGTCGTCGCCCGGCAGCACCGCGAGCCTCACGCCATGAGATCTGCACGCCTGCGAGAGGTGCTCGACGCCATAGCGCCAGTAATCGAGCCCGCCGAGGCAGCGCACGAGGACGAAGCGGGCCTTGGCGGCGGTCTTCTCGATGTAGAGATCGACGGAGAGAGGATGGCGCAGGCGGCGCAGCGAGGCGAGGCGCAGCGATGCTCCGCCTGCCGTCAAACGATGCGCGGTCGCCAGCGTGCCGAGGTCACTGTCCGCGAAGGAGAGGACGACGATATCCCCCGGCGGCTGCTGGAGGTCTGTGGTCTCCGAGCCTTCGTCGAGGGAAATCGCTGTGACCGGAAGGAGGTGCATCTCATCCTGCGCGCAAAGCGGCTTCGACGGCCTTCACATCGAAGCCTTTGAGGCCGATCACCACCATGCGTCCGTCGCGCGCTTCGCCAGCCTTCCACGGCCGGTCGAAATGATGCGCGACGCGCTGGCCGACGCCCTGGACGACGAGACGCAAGGGCTTGCCGTCCACGGGCGCGAAGCCCTTGATGCGCAGAACGCCGGCCGCTTCGGCCGCGCGCTCGACGCGGGCGACGAGGGCCTCGGGCGTTGAGACAGGATCGACCGGGATCGCGACGCTGTCGAAATCGTCGTGGTCGTGGTCTTCGGCCGTCTCATGATGGGAGGGACGGGAATCGAGATCGGCTTCCGCCGCAGCGCCCATGCCGAGGAGAACGGTCGGGTCCACCTTGCCGTGTGCGGTCTCGATCACTTTCACGGCGCGGGGCAGATGTTCCTCGATCTCGGCGATTACCTTGCCCTTGTCGCCGGCTGCCATCTGGTCGGTCTTGTTGAGGATGATGAGGTCCGCGCAGAGGAGCTGGTCCTCGAAGACTTCTTCCAGCGGATTCTCGTGATCGACAGAAGAATCCGCCGCGCGCTGCGCTTCGAGCGCATCCGGATCATCCGCGAATGCGCCGGAGGCAACGGCCGGTCCATCGACGACGGCTATCACGCCGTCGACCGTGACGCGGGAGCGGATATCCGGCCAGTTGAAGGCGCGCACCAGCGGCTTCGGCAGGGCGAGACCCGAAGTCTCGATCAGGATGTGCTCGGGCGGATTCGGCCGGTTGAGCAACGTGTTGAGGGCCGGGACGAAATCGTCAGCCACCGTGCAGCATATGCAGCCATTGGGCAATTCGACGATGTCTTCCTGCGTGCAGCCTTCGATGCCGCAGCCTTCGATGAAGGAACCGTCGAATCCGAGATCGCCGAACTCGTTCACAAGGACCGCGAGGCGGCGCCCGCCCGCATTCTCGAGCAGGTGACGCACCAGGGTGGTTTTGCCGGCGCCGAGGAATCCGGTGACGATGGTGCAGGGGATCTTTTGCAGATCGCTCATGAAGTGAGCCTTTCGGCAGCTATATTAAGCCGCGTTGTTTGTCTTAAGGGGAGGAATCCGGGCGACAACGCCTTTGCGGAACGCCTCAGGGCGCTCGCGCCAGGGCACGAGGCCGTCGG
Source organism: Microvirga sp. GN3 (assembly GCF_055792825.1). Lineage (NCBI taxonomy): Bacteria > Pseudomonadati > Pseudomonadota > Alphaproteobacteria > Hyphomicrobiales > Methylobacteriaceae > Microvirga > Microvirga sp. GN3. Next base: position 32,377 of record NZ_JBVVAK010000049.1, on the reverse strand, counting down.
CCGTCGCCGCATAACGGCGCAATCCGTCGAGGATGGTCTCGACCGAGGTATCGGGGTTCAGGTCGCCATAGATATAGGTCCAGCGTCCGGGGCCCGAGACCGCGATGGTGCAGGGGCGCTTGCAGACGGAGAGACACTCCACCGCCTCTACGCGCACCTTCGGTGCATCGGGATGCGTGAGTGCCTCCGTGAGGGCCCGGTGAAGGATCGCACCGGGCCGGAGTTCCCTGTCGTCCGGGCCACCCGCCTGACGGCAGGTGACGCAGACATGCAGGCAGATCTCCTCATGGGATGAGGGCATGGCCTCAAGCCGACGCGATCAGGCGGAGGCGTGCAGCGACAGGATCAGGGTTGCCGTTCCCATCACCGTAACGACAAGTCCGGCCAGACGCAGCTGGAGGGAGGGCGTGAGAGACGCGTGGGTGAACCGGCGGGCCGCGAAAGCGATGCCGGTCGTGAGAGCCGTCTGAATCACGACGAGACCGACGAGATAGGCCACAAGCGGAGCGGATTCAGCACCGATGATAGACTCGCCAAGGGCATAACCGTGAACGGCACCTCCAATGGCGAAGAGAGTTGCGATCGCTGCATAGGGCAGGGTGGTGCGCACGGTTGCCGCGATGCCGATGATCACGACACTCAGCGCCACGAGCGCCTCGGCATAGGGCAGGTCGAGGCTGGCGAGGTGCAGGCCGACGCCGGCCGCCATGGCCACGACCCAGAAGGCGGGAAGCGTCAGGCCACGGGCGAAGCGGACGGCGACCAGACCGACGCCGACGAGGGCGGCGAGGTGGTCGAGACCGATGACCGGGTGACCGAAGCCCGAGAGCAGACCTTGCATGAAGGTCGTAGGCGTCATGCCGCCCATGGGATGGTGGGCCAGAGCGGGCGTCGCGGCGACAAGGCCGGCGAGGGTCAGGGCCGTAAGGTGGGTCTTGGTCAGCAGGCGTGCGGTCATCGTTCTCTCCGTCGGGAGACTCTTCGGTTCGAGTCTGTTGCGCTTCCACGGACGGAACCGAACGACGGAACGTCATTCGACTACGGTCACCGTCGGCGCACCCCGTCCGACAGACCCGATAGAAGCAAAGGCTGACGGCAGGTCTCCTGGCTCGCGGGTCGATGCTTTTCTCCGCCTTCCCGGGTTTTAAGGCCCAGTGGCAATTGGAGCGAAGGCTCGCCGCTTACAGTTGCGGGGGCAGCCGCGGTGTCTCACCGCATTCCCTTTTCACCCCGTGTCCGGGGCACCGTCTGTGACATGCTTACCGGGGTGGGGGGCATCTTTCAAGCCTGGGCATGGCTCTCGGGACTGGTCTTGAAATCGGGCCCTAGCCTGTTCATGGTGCGGCCCTCTGATGCGAAAGCAGGCCCCGATGACCCAGGAAGAAGAGGCGCGCCATCGCGCCAAGATGATCAAGCGCAAGGAAGTCCAGGACCGCGAGGTTGCCTCGAAGACGGTCGAGAAGGGGCTCCTCATTGTCCATACCGGGCCCGGCAAGGGCAAGTCGACGGCAGCCTTCGGCCTCATGCTGCGGGCGCTCGGGCGCGGTTTCCACGTGGGCGTGGTGCAGTTCATCAAGGGCGCCTGGGAAACGGGCGAGCGCTTGGCTCTCGACCGATTCTCCGATCAGGTCGAGTGGCACACCATGGGCGAGGGTTTTACCTGGGAGACGCAGGACCGCTCCCGCGACGTGGCGGCGGCCGAGCGCGCGTGGGCCAAGGCCAAAGAGCTGATGACCCGGGAGGATATCCGTCTGCTCGTGCTCGATGAGCTCAATATCGCGCTTCGCTATGAATATCTGGACTTGGCCGAGGTGGTCGAGACCCTGCGCCAGCGTCGGCCCGATCTCCACGTGGTCGTCACCGGCCGCAACGCGAAGCCGGAACTCATCGAAGCCGCCGATCTCGTGACCGAGATGACCCTGGTCAAGCATCACTTCGCAGCCGGCGTGAAGGCACAGGAAGGCGTCGAGTTCTGATGCGTGCGCTCATGGTGCAGGGCACCGGCTCCAATGTGGGCAAGTCGCTTCTGGTGGCGGGCCTATGCCGGATTTTTGCGCGGAAAGGTTTGAAGGTCCGGCCGTTCAAGCCGCAGAACATGTCGAACAACGCTGCGGTGACGGCCGATGGCGGCGAGATCGGCCGCGCGCAGGCGCTGCAGGCGCGGGCGGCGGGCGTGGCACCCAGCGTCCACATGAATCCGGTGCTGCTGAAGCCCCAGAGCGAGATTGGCTCGCAGGTGGTGGTGCAGGGTCGCGTGGTCGGAAACGCCAAGGCGCGGGAATACCAAGCCTGGAAACCGCGCCTCATGGAGGCGGTGCTCGACAGCTTTTCCAGGCTTTCCGAAGAAGCCGATCTCGTGCTCGTCGAGGGCGCGGGCTCGGCATCCGAGGTTAACCTGAGAGCCGGCGACATCGCCAATATGGGCTTTGCCCGCGCGGCCGATGTGCCCGTGGTGCTCGTCGGCGATATCGATAGAGGCGGCGTGATCGCGAGCCTTGTGGGCACGAAGGCCGTACTCGATGAGGCCGATGCGGCGATGATCAAGGGCTTCATCGTCAACCGCTTCCGGGGCGATCCGGCCCTGTTCGGCAGCGGCATGCGCTTCGTGTCCGAGCGCACCGGGTGGCCGGCTCTCGGCCTTGTGCCGCATTTTTCTGATGCCGCGCGCCTTCCGGCCGAGGACGGTCTCGGCTTGCGGCGCGAGGGACGCAAGGGCTCTGTCGTCGTTGCTGTTCCGGTGACGCCTTGGATCTCCAACTTCGACGATCTCGATCCCCTGCGCGAGGAACCAGGCGTCGAGGTGATGCTGGTCGAGCCCGGCCAGCCGTTGCCGGCCGACGCGGCGCTCGTTCTGCTGCCGGGCTCCAAGACCACCATCGACGATCTTCTTTTCATCCGGGCGCAGGGCTGGGACATCGACCTCAAGGCGCATGTTCGCCGGGGAGGGCGCGTGCTCGGCCTCTGCGGTGGCTACCAGATGCTGGGCCAGCGGATCGACGACCCCTTCGGCATCGAAGGTGAGGCGGGTCGTTCCATCGAGGGCTTGAGTCTCCTCAATGTCACGACGACGCTCACCGCGACGAAGCGGCTCGAGGCGGTGACGGGCACCACGATGGCCGATGGTACGCCGCTCTCCGGCTACGAGATGCATATCGGCGAGACGTCAGGGCCTGATGCATCCTCGCGTCCTTTCGCGGAATTGGCGAACGGGCAACGCGATGGCGCTGTCTCAGCCGATGGTCGGGTAACCGGCACCTATGTCCACGGCCTGTTCTCGGATGATCGTCAGCGGTCGCGGTGGCTGCAAATGCTGGGAGCTGAGACAAGCGATCTCGCCTATGAGGCGCTCGTCGACGATATTCTCGACCGCTTCGCCGATCACCTGGAAGCGCATCTCGATTGCGAGCGGCTGCTCGCGATCAGTGCCCGATGATCCAGGCGAGTGTCGTCAATCCCGCTGCCAACGCAAACAGCAATCCGCAGGCCGTGCGGTAGAGCGCAAGCGCCCGGTCGATGTCGTCCGCATTCGCCTCGGCGCGGCCGTCGCCCATCCAGCGGTCCTCGACGCGCACATCGCCATAGACACGCGGTCCGGCCAATCGCAGGCCGAGCGCTCCCGCCATCGCGGCTTCCGGCCAGCCGGCATTGGGCGAACGGTGATGGGCAGCATCGCGCCGAACCGCGCGCCATGCGCCCTGCGGAGAGGCTCCAGGTCGTAGGGCGGCTGCGCTGATGATGAGCAGCGCCGTGAGGCGCGAAGCAGGCAGGTTCACGAGATCGTCGAACCGGGCGGCAGCCCAGCCGAAGGCCTCGTGCCGGGGCGTGCGGTGGCCGATCATGCTGTCGGCGGTGTTCGTGGCCTTGTAGAGGGCCGCACCCGTCAGCCCGCTGAGCCCGAGCCAGAAGGCAGGCGCCACGATTCCATCGGAAAAGTTTTCAGAAAGGCTCTCGATGGCGGCACGGGACACGCCTGCTTCGTCCAGGCTCAGCGGATTGCGTCCGACGATCATCGAAACCGCCGAACGTCCGCCCTCGATCCCGCCCATACGCAGCCCTTTCGATACGGCTGCCACGTGCTCATGCAGGCTGCGCTGGGCAATGAGGGTGGTGGAGAGAAGGGCGAGGATCGCAAAGCCGACAAGGCCGAGCGACAGAAGGGCCGTCTGCAATGCCCAGATCGCCGCTCCCGTGATGGCCAGTAGCAGCACGAGGGCGAGGACACCCGCAGCGCGGCGGCGACCAAAGGACCAGTTCTCGCGGTTCAAGCTCTGGTCGAGCCCTTTGATCAGCCGCCCGATCCAGGTGACGGGATGCCCGATCCACGTGTAAAGGCGGTGGGGATAACCGAATGCCGCCTCTGCTGCGAGGGCGAGGCTCAAAATCAGCAGGCTATCGGAGAGGGCCATGGGTGAATCGGATGAGTGAGGCGCGGATCTGGCACGGGGGCGATCTGGACGAGGCCCGGCGGCTCTTTCCGGAAGCGCCCGAACCGTGGATCGACCTGTCGACGGGGATCAATCCCATAGCCTATCCCATGCCCTCCTTGCCAGCCTCCCTGTTCGAGCGGCTGCCGTCTCCTGCCGACCATAAGGATCTGGAAGCGGCTGCAGCGGAGGCCTATGGCGCGTCAGACGTTACAAAAGTGGTGGCCGCACCGGGAACGCAGGTTCTCATCAGCCTGCTGCCGGCCCTGTGGACCCCGTCGCGCGTGGCCATCCTCGGGCCGACTTATGCGGAGCATGCTCATGCTTGGCGCGGGGCAGGGCACGAGGTTGCGGAGATCGGCACGATCGATGCGGCTGAGAATGCGGATATCGTTGTTGTGGTGAACCCCAACAATCCCGACGGACGTCTGCTCCGCCGCGAAGCCCTGCTCGAAGCCGCCGCCAATCTGCAACTGCGCGGAGGCTGGCTCGTGGTCGATGAAGCCTTCGCCGATTTTGACGGGAGCGAGACGCTAGTCCCGGTTTTGCCGGAGAATGCCATCGTTCTGCGCTCCTTCGGCAAGACATACGGGCTTGCAGGCGTAAGACTCGGCTTTGCGATTGCAGCCACTGGTGTTGCGACGAAACTGCGAAGGGCGCTTGGCCCCTGGTCCGTCTCAGGTCCCGCCATGGAGGTCGGACGTCGGGCAATGCGCGATCACGGATGGAGACTAGCGGCACAGGAGGCACGAACTGCGGATACCCGCCGCCTCGACGCGCTGCTCGCGCCGCATTCGGATCGGGCGCTCGGCGGCACGATCCTCTACCGTCTCATAGGCAGCAGCCGCGCTCCTGAGTTGTTCGCTCATCTGGGGCGTCACGGCATCTGGGTTCGGCGCTTCCAATACGATCCACGCCTTCTACGGTTCGGGCTGCCGGGCTCGGAAGAAGCGTGGCGGCGTCTCGAGCGCGCGCTTGCCAGCTTTTCTTAAGTTTTCCAGTTGAATCCGAGAAAGAGAAAAAGCCGCGTCCGATCTTTCAATCGGGACCGCGGCTTACAACCGTGCTAAGCCCCCTAGGCACGGTAGTTTTGAAATATATCTTTGGTGACTGTTGTTTTAATTGTCCCGCATCAATGGTTTGAATCTATAGCCTAACTCCCGTGGAAAAATAAATAGTGGAAAATACGTACCACTAATGATCGAGCTTGGCCGTACTCTGCGTATTGTTAAGTTTACGAATGAGAATCCTGCCTGGTGTTAAACTTTCACAGAGCTTTCTTTGAATGGGGGACAAGGAATGCTTGTCCAAGCATTCGGGATGGTGAATAGTTTAGGAATAAATATTTATACTGAGTTTTCGGCTTCTGATCATGCAGGAACCTATCGACGAAACGGATGGGACGCCGGCGTGGGCCAAGGCGATGTTTCGCCGCTGGCAGGCCATTCGGACCAGCATCCTGGTCCTGATGACGATGGTGGGGCTTCCATTGATCGGCGGCTACGAACTCTATCGCGCGGTCTTCCACGGTCAGGTTTGGCGCATCACACTCGGGCGCTCCCGCGGCTTGGTCAGTTTTGCGGACGAGCCAGTCCATTTTACCTTTGGCGTGGCACTGGCGATTTTTCTTCTGGTCATATGGGGCATGGGGTTGGCGCTGTACCACCGCGTCCGCAGAATCCCGGAGCAATGGAACGGATCCGGGAGGCTTGAGTCTGAAGGACACTGATGCGACATCGAGAGATGAGGTTGAATGTCATTTGGGCGCATTGAGGAGAAGACCATCAGGCCCTGGAACACGCCCGGGCTGGCCTGTCTCGGCGCATTTTTCGGCATCGGACTCGCAACGGCCCATCAATTCCATCATGTAAGTGCCGATGATCTCCCCGAGCAGAGTGCCATCGTTCACATCTTCGGCGAGCTCTTTGTCGTGACGATCGGCGGTGCTGTTCTGATGGCGATTATCTCCGAAATTCGGAATTGGTTTGTGAGACATGAGGCTGAGGGGAGAAGCCGCTCAAGAGCCGATTTTGAGTCTTGATCTGATCTTTCCGGTCGGCGTTTGCGCGGACATCGAGTGTTTTTTCGGCGAAGTGGATCCGGTTCACCATCAAACAACGCGGTAAAGCAACGAGAAGAGCCGATTCCCCGCCGGTGGAATCGGCTCTTCTCGTCACCGCCTCAGGCGCTTCACATTGGCCCGGACTTTCTTGCGATATCCCTTCACCACCTTATGGGCCGACCCGCCGGTTGCGAGTGTGGCGGCTGCTTCCGCAAAGGCGGTAACCTTCTCCGTCACCATCAGCAGATTTTCCGCAGCGGAGCCCTGGCCCATGGCGGCTCGGGACAGGCGGGCCCAGATCACCGTCTGAGCCTCGAAGGCAAGCATCGTGGTGTCTGTGGCAAGTTTCATCCAGGGCAAAAGCATCGTAACTCCTGAAGAATATATCGGCGTAGGGAAACTATGGGCTTGGGTATTCGATCCGCTGAACGCGAAGGAAGAGTGGGCAAGGCCATCAACGTGGCGTCATGGACGTCATAAAGGATGGGGCCTGTCCGGAATAGTGAGCGGGGATTCAGAGTGAATTTCAAGATCTGTCATTGCAAATTAACATAGGTGAATATCATGATGGGAGCGGTCCCATCAATTCAGAGTTGCCGAGGGGATGCGTCGTGCCCCGCTATTACATTGATGTCAGGAGCCATTTCGGCATTGATGAAGATCCAAGTGGAATCGTGTTGCCCGACATAGCGGCCGCCAAGACAGAGGCCTTGAAGGTGGCCGAAAAGCTCCTGAAAAGTTGGGCCGGAATGTCGCCCAGTTACAGCAGCGAGATCGTGATCGAGATCGTAGGGGAGGATCTCCGTCCCGTCCTGATCATCCCATGTGAGGATCTTGGGCTGATATCTCGCGAATAAGTTCGGAACATGGCCGGTTGCGCAATTCAGGGTTCCACGCCCCTCCTGTTCGTGAACGAGATATGCGCAAGATGCCGCGCACATCTGACACCATCTTCGGCATCGCTGCCGTGATGCGCGGTTGAAAGACTGGGCCGGCGTTCTGCGCAGCCAGTTCAATAATCCTGCTGCTTCACTTAAGGATTAACCCGAGCGGCGAAGAGCCAATGACCGTACCTTTAACCTTATGGACTGCTGGCCCAGCTCACCAGAGCACTTTCAGGGTTCTGGTTCAAGGGAGTTGCCACAGTCACCGGAGCAGGAGGATTGGCTCTGGTCATGCAGATCTGCATATGAGCCTTGCGGGCCTCCTTGATCTCGTGCCGGTAATCGTCGAGCGACAGGTTACGGGTTCGGTAGATCAGTCTCGTCTCCTTGTAGCATGCATTCCAACGGGCTTTTCCCTCCGGTGCAGACGCCCAGCGATGTTCCTGTGCGGAGACGCCACCGGAGGTAAGTGCAGCTACGGCCAGTATACCAAGAGTTAAATGACGCATATGCAGTGCTCACGTTGTGAGTATTGGCTCACTCGGCGAGTATAAGCACTCAAGGCCACTTATGTCTCAATGAAGGGAGCTGAGCAAAAGTGGATCCACTTTTGCTCCATCGCTTCACGGTTGGGTCCGAGTAGATCGTTCAGCTGCGACTAAAGTCGGAAAGAGCTTCCTGATCGTATGGAATTTTCACGAGCTATGCGCCTTGAACCTTCAATGTGCACGACATCATCAACCGTTATCAGCGCCAGTGGACTTGCCGGATCGGCGCATGGAATCCTCCCGCATTACGGGAGCTGACAGCACAAAAGAAAGGCCGCGAGGGCTGCTGTCACGGCCGTAGCGATCAAGCCCTTGTCGATGACATGGTCCATCAGGGCAGTGCGATTTGGCATTCGCTTGATCAAGCCGCGGCTCGCTTGCAGGGGTAACTAGGCTGCCTTAGCTGGGGCAGGCGATTGTCAAGTCAACGGTCCAACCGCCCGCTCCTATGTCATGGAGTGCGGCAGGAGCTGGGAAAACTTCCGGCGGATGATCTCGTAGCACTCGCAGGATGTCTCTTCGAGACCGCGGCGATCGACGATGGTGATGACGCCTCTGCTCTGACTGATGAGGCCGGCTTCATGAAGGGTGCGAGTGATGGCGCTGACCGTCGAGCGCTGGACGCCCAGCATCTCCGAGAGGAATTCATGCGTCAGGGGCAGCTCATCGCTGCCCCAGCGGTCGCGTGTGCTGAGGATCCAGCGGCAGCAGCGAGCCTCGACACTGTGAGTGGCATTGCAAGCAACGCTCTGGAGCGTTTGCGCCAGCAGGGCCTCGGTAAAGCGTAAGACGAGCTGCTGAATGCTGGGCCGTGTTCTGAATGCATCATTCATCCAGTCGAGCTCGATCCGGGATGCTGAGCCCGAGACTTGCACGATATAGCGTCCGAACGAGCTGCGGGAGACGAAGGCGCTGACGAGACCGAACAGGGATTCACGCCCGAAGGTCGCCATCTCGGCCGATTTTCCGTCCAGCATGACGGTGACGAGAGAGATCACTGCATTATGAGGAAAATAGGTGAATTGAATCGCCTCCCCGGCCTCGTAAATCACCTGACCTCTTTGAAGGTCAACGAGGTTCAGATGCGGCTTGAGACAGGCGAAATCCTCAGGATCCAGAGCGGCCAGAAGCCGATTCGAGCGGTGAGGGCTGTCCAACTGAACCTGTGCCATGGCGAAGGTCCCGTTCTGAACAGGTGTCATTCTACCACAATGAGCAGGCTAAGGATTGCCGAATATGGGCCCAACTGGGACGCGATAGGCATTTAAAATGCCTATCCCGCTTCTCCTTGAACATCTTCAGAAAAGGAACGGGCATCGGTCTCGATCCACTGTCCCTCGGGCCAAGAGCCGAGGATCTGTCCCGCGAGTTCGGTGATGGCGGGATCGGTCATGCTGCCGGATGTGCTACGGCGCGGTCGCGGCCCGCTCGCTTGGCCTGGTAAACGGCGGCGTCGGCTCGCGCTGCAAGCACGTCAATGCTCTCAAGATCATCCGGACCGACGGATGCGATTCCGATGCTGACGGTCACAAAGATGCGTCCTTAGCGCAGTCGCGGTGAGGGTTCCATCGGTCATCAAATCCTATCTCCGTCATGGAAATGCCTGGGAGAGGGGCAGGCCGAGGTTCTGCATGAGGGAATGAGGTCATTGACGAGCGAGCACGAAGAAAAGCCGCGCCTGATCCTTTTGGCGGATTAAGGCGCGGCCCCGGCCCATAGTTGCCCCTACGGGAGGCTGTTAGGTAAAAATTAACCTTGACCGGAATGCGGCTTAGCTTCGGACTTTCCTTGACCATTCTGTGGAGCTGCCATCCCTCGGATCAGGTCCTGGCCGGAAGGCTCGGAGGGGCAGCGGTGGCGCAGGAAGAGGCCAGGGTCGCCTAGGTTAGGGGGCGAGGCGATCCAGAGAAACCCGTCATTATCTTCGGCTGGTCAGAAGAGTTAGGGAGACCGTTCGACCGCAGGTGGCTGTTATCTAGGAGCGTCCCTTCCAAGCCGTCTGAGCCCCATCAGGAGGGCCCTGCCTGATGAGCTCCCTTTTGTGCGGGCAACGATAGCTCAGCGTGACGCGCCCCATCGGTAAAGTTCGTCCCCGTAGGGGCGAATGCCGGTCAGCTTGCTTTCCGCTTCCGGGTGGCGGCCGCCTTTTTTGCCGATGCAGACCGAGCCGCGGCGGGACGCTTGGCTGAGGCCGCTCCGCCACGAGCACCGCCCTTTTTCGCGGATACATTCGTATCCTTCTTGCCGCGTCCAGAGCCGCTCTTGTTGCCGCCCCCGCTTTCCTTATTGACGGTCGCCCAAGCACGCCGCTCGGCCTCGTTTTCCGGAATACCACGCTTCTCGTAGCCTTCCTCAATATGCTCGGCTTTTCGCTTCTGCTTGTCAGAATAGGCAGACTTGTCACCGCGGGGCATCAGCGCCTCCATGAACCGTACGCGAAATGCATGAGGTCCGGCCCGTTTCCTGTTGACCACAAGGATCATAGAGCTCGGACCTCGTCCATTTGCGGAAAACGAGGAGTCGAAGCATCGGTTCCGGGCCATGCGTTGGACGAGGCAGGTCGATCCCGAGGAAGCCGTCATTGCCTTCGGCCAGGTATCAAAGGAGTTCGCGAGGCTGGCCATCGTCTGGGGAGCAGCGTTCCTTCCGAGCCCCTACCGGAACCCTGCCAGGCCGTCCCAAATGAGGCTTCTTTTGTGCGGGCATTCGAGCAATGACGGGCAGGAGGCTTCTCATAGATGTGTAGATGGCCACGGAAACAATGCGAGCTCCCGCGCGTCCAGTGCTCGTAGCCAAATCACCAGGGAGTGCACCATGACTACAGGATATGGAGCCGCAATTGTCGGTTTCTTACTCGCTGGGCTTGGGTCTGCAGTTGCGGAGCCCGGCCCTCGCGAGAGACCGTGCATGGTGGGGGAGCGGCGTGTCGATGGTGAGTGCCGGCCCTTAACGCAAGGCTCCGGCAGTCGAGGAGACCAGGGCAATACGGGGAATCGAGGTGATTCCGGCAGATAGCGGGACCGTTTCCCAGCCCACGGGTTCGCCGATAAGGAGTGGCGGTGGTGTCGCGGGAGTAGGTCATGGGGAGGTCATGGGATGTGGCGACCACCCCTGGAAGAAATGCAGCTCCCTCTGCATCGCAGACATGCTATCCGGCCTGACTCCGACATCACTTCTGTATGAAGGTACTTCTGTATGAAGGTCCCGCACCTTGGTTCATGCCGAGCAGCGGCCTTGGCGGCGATGATCCCCTTTTCTGTGGCACGCCTCCCGGCCCTAGCAGCGACCCTGGCATCGACCCGCTTTATTGCGGTACGCCCCCCGGACCTAACGACCCGCTGGAATGCTGGTAAGCGAACCTGGAGCGTCGCGGGTCAGAGAATTGCGACGCTCCGTCGTTGCGCGGTGCTGAGGCCCCGGGCTGAGTAGTCAACGGCCTCCGCATGCATGGAGCAGCAGGTACAAGGATATAAGTGCGCCTACTGCGAGGATCACGACAGTGGCGACCAGAGTGGGCCAGCCAATTCTGGTCTCACGGGCCAAACGCGTTGTCACCTCTTGCCGCTTTTGATCGAGTACTCTGTCAGTCTCGTTAGCCCCGTGAACCATCGCTGCCCCACTGTAAAGGCGCATCTTGGGTAAGGTTCGCCAAGCGCGCGCTTGTTTCCGTTTTTAGACAGCCTCGGAACGAGGGGCCATGTCCCTAAAGGGGTAGAGCAGTGCGGCGGTACATCATACCGAGGGTATCGCAGGAAGGGGCGAAGAGAGCGCCTCGCATGAAGTCGCCCAAGCCCCGTTCTCGTCTGGACGAGAAGCTGGAGGGGACGTGCCTTACCGGCTTCTAGAGCTGTTCCACTGACGTGGATCATCTCTTCTCCTTGGTTTGCTGCATTTTTGACGGTGAACCGGATCCACTTCGCCGAAAACTGCTCTAGCGCTTTGCTTGGCTGACAATGTTCGTGGGCTCGGGTGGAATCAGCTTCACGATTTGGCCGAACACGAGCCCAACCACCAGTCCCAGGATGATGACGATGGGCAAATCATGCCATGCGCGTCCTGTGATCATCGGGAGCTCCATCGGCCGACTGGTCGGAAGCGTTGCTGCCGCCAGCGCACCGGCATCGACAACTATCGAACCTGTGACGCTGACGATCACAAGTCAATGTTCGAGCTGTCGTGGAGAGAGGGGGGCGGGAGCGAAAAAGCAATTAGCTGAAAAGCGACTTCGCCGTTCCGGCCTTCAAGTCAAAATTTCTCAATGATTTGAAGTGGCTGGGGGACCTGGATTCGAACCAAGACTAACGGAGTCAGAGTCCGCTGTTCTACCATTAAACTATCCCCCACCGAAGCCATTGAAATCCTTTGCCTTTTCTGAAATTCGTCTCAGCATTTCAGGCAGGGATCCGAAACCGGCGTCGCGGTTGGCGCTGAGATAGGGGGCTTTTGACGCCTCGTCAAGCCTTGAAATGGGGCCGGATCGGGCCGGCCGCTACTCGTCCAGCGCACCGCCTTCGGGCGGCCCCTCCGTGTCGACCCCTTTCCTGAAGGCGGCTTCATCCTCTGCCTCTGCCGCATCGGCGACGATCCGCTCGTAGCGGTCCAGCGCCCCTTGCAGGATGTAGGCGGCGGCCATCTTGTCGACCGCGTCGGCCCGCTTGGCCCGGGAGGCGTCCGCATCGAGCAGGGTACGGGTCACCACCATGGTGGACATGCGCTCGTCCCAGAAAAGGACCGGCAGGGGCAGGAGGGGCTTCATGTTGCGCACGAAGGCGCGGGTCGCCTGCGAGCGGGGGCCCTCCGTGCCGTCCATGTTGAGCGGCAGGCCGAAGACGAGGCCGCCAACCTCGTGGCGCGTGGCGAGATCCTTGATGCGGCCCACGTCGGGCGTGAACTTTACACGCTTGATGGTCTCGAGCGGGGTGGCGATGCGCCGCTCCACGTCCGAGAGGGCAAGGCCGATGGTCTTGGTGCCGAGATCGAGACCCATGAGGCGCGCGCGGGGGGAAAGTCCGTCGATGAAGGCGACCAGTTCGTCGTCTCGTGAGATCATGGGCCGCCTCCTCGTGCACCTGCCGGACCCAGCCAGTATAGGGGAAGTGGCCCGGCGTCGAGACGGGAGTCTTCATGTGAGAGAGCGCAGCCCCTTGTCATCCCCGGCGAGCGAAGCGAGGGAAGGGGATCCATGAAGCGGCGCCTATCAGTGGATTCCCTTCCCCTCCGATGGCTGCGCCATCTCCGGCAGGGAATGACAACATTAGGCAGCGCTGCTCGTCAGGTCAGGCGATGATGGGGTGGGGTTCACGGTGCCGGCGCGAGACGGCAGGGCCTCTCCGGAGCGGTCGAACAGGTGGCAGAACTCGCGGGTGAGATCGAGGCTGACGGTCGAGCCCACCTCGTGTCGTGCATCGCCCGGCTCGCGCACGGTCAGGCGATGGCCCTCGCCCACATCGACGTAGAGAAGGTGGTTTTCGCCCAATTCCTCCACCAGCTCGATGCGGCCGGTGAGCGATCCTCGATCGGTCACCCGCACGTGGTCGGGCCTGACGCCGAGGGTGACGGTCTCGCCCGGCTGAACCTCCGCCGGTGAGACCGGAACGGACAATGGGCTGCCACCGGGAAGATTCACCGCCACCTCATTCGGTCCAACGCCAGCGACCTGGCATTCGATGAAGTTCATCTGCGGCGAGCCGATGAAGCCGGCGACAAACCGATTGGCGGGCCGATGATAGAGCTCAAGCGGCGTGCCGACCTGTTCGATCCGTCCCGAATTGAGCACGACGATCCGATCAGCCAGCGTCATTGCTTCCACCTGATCGTGCGTGACATAGATCATGGTCGCACGCGTGTCGTTGTGGAGCTTCGTGATCTCGATGCGAGTCTGCACGCGCAGCGCCGCATCGAGATTGGAGAGCGGCTCGTCGAAGAGAAACACCTTCGGGTCACGCACGATGGCACGGCCGATGGCGACGCGCTGCCGCTGGCCGCCCGAGAGCTGGCGCGGCTTGCGGTCCAGGAGATGCTCGATCTGAAGCATGCGCGCGGCCTCGCGCACCTTGCGGTCGATCTCCGCTTTCGACGACTTCGCCAGTTCGAGGCCGAAGGCCATGTTGTCGTAGACGTTCATGTGCGGATAGAGCGCGTAGGACTGGAACACCATGGCGATGCCGCGCTTGGCCGGAACAAAGTCGTTCACGCGCTCGCCGCCGATGAAGAGGTCGCCTGCCGTGATGTCCTCGAGGCCGGCAATGAGACGCAGCAGCGTGGATTTCCCGCAGCCGGAAGGACCGACGAAGACCACGAACTCACCGTCGCGGATGTCGAGATCGACTCCATGGATGACCTTCATGCGACCGAAAGATTTCCGGACATTCTTGAGAACGACATCAGCCATTGCGTTGCATTCCCGATTAGCCTTTCACCGCGCCGGCCGTGAGGCCCGCCACAATCTTGCGCTGGAAGGCGAGCACCAGCGCGATGATCGGCAGGGTCACGATGACGGAAGCCGCCATGATCGTGCCCCAGGGCAGCTCATAAGCCGTTGATCCCGTCATGAGGGCGATGGCGGGCGGCACCGTGCGCCGCTCGTTCGTGAGGGTGAAGGTGAGGGCGAAGAGAAACTCGTTCCATGAGACGATGAAGGCGAGGAGGCCCGTGGTGACCGCGGCGGGCGCCATGAGAGGCAGGAACACGCGCCGCACGACGATCCATGGCGTCGCACCATCGACGAAGGCGGCCTCCTCGATCTCCTTGGGCAACTCGCGCATGAAGGTCGTGAGCACCCAGATCGTGAAGGGCAGGGTGAGCATGAGGTTGGCGAGGATCAGGCCGGGCAGGGTGTTGTAGAGCCCGAAGCTGCGGATCAGCTCGAACATGCCGGAGAGCACCGCCACTTGCGGAAACATGGAGACGGCGAGGATCGTCATGAGCAGCAGCGAACGGCCGCGAAAAGCGATGCGCCCGAACGCATAGGCCGCCGTGATCCCTAAGCCCAGCGACAGGGCGACGACGGAGCCAGCCACGACGATCGAGCTGAGAATGTTCTGCCCGAAGGGCTGACGCTCGAACACGGCGAAATAGTTCGAGAGGTCGAACCGCTCAGGGAAATACGCCACCGAGAACAGCTCGGCGCCCGAGCGGAACGACGAGATGATCGCATAATAGAACGGGAAGACGGCAAAGAAACCGATGGCCATGACGAGGAGCCAGAAGCCGATGCGGGCGAGAACCTTCATCGCGGATCCTCCCCAAGCCGCACGCGTCCTGCGGCCAGCGTCATGACGACGAGAAGCGCGATGATGAGGAAGATCAGCGTCGAGGCGGCGGAGCCTAAGCCCACCTCCTGGAAATCCACGAGTTGCTGGCGGGCATAGACCGACATCGACATGGTGTCGCGCGAATTGGCGGTGAGCACATAGATCAGGTCGAAGACGCGAAGCGCATCGAGCGCACGGAAGATGATGGCGACGATGAGCGCCGGCTTGATGAGCGGCAGCGTCACGCGGAAGAACACGCGCACGGGATGAACGCCGTCCACCTTCGCGGCTTCGTAGATGTCGCCCGGCAGCATCTGCAGGGCGGCGAGGATGAGAAGCGCCATGAATGGTGTCGTCTTCCACACATCGACCATCACGACGGTCCAGAGCGCCGTGTCGGGATTGGCCGTCCATGTGATAGGAGCGGCGATCAGACCAAGACGCATCAGCATGTCGTTGATGACGCCGAACTGGTCGTGCAGCATCCAGTTCCACATGCGGGCTGAGACCACGGTCGGGATCGCCCAGGGAATGAGGATGACGGCGCGCATGAGGCCGCGACCGGGAAAGGCCGCGTTGAGGATCAGCGCCACGATGATGCCGAGCACCGTCTCGATGGAAACCGACACGAGGGTGAACCACACCGTGTTCCACACGGAGTGCCACCAATCGGGATCAGTGAGGAGACCGAGCCATTCGCCATCGTAATTGGCGAGATAGTTCTCGAAGCCGATGAACGCGTAGTCGCTTAAGTTGTTGAGGTCGGCATCGGTGAAACTGAACCAGATGGTCCGCGCCAGAGGCCAGCCCGCAATGAGCGCGACGGCGATCAGGCTCGGCGCGATGAAGAGCCACGCCGCCCTGATGCGCGAACGCGTGAGGGAGGAACGGCGGCGGCGCACGTCGCTCTGCATGGGAGCGTCTGCCTGGGCGACCGCGCCGCTCATGATCATTGCCAGCCGTTGCGCTTGATCCGTTTCAGGTCACGGTCGAGGCGGTTCAATGCCTGTGCGGGTTCTGCGCGCTTGGACAGCACCTGATGCACCGCGTTGAAGAACTCGGTCGAGACCTTGTTGTAGTTCTGGCCCGTCACGGTGGCGGGGCGGGCGACTGCGTTGCTGAACACGTCCACGAGATCGCCGATGAAGGGATTGGCCTTGGCGATGTCCGTGTCGCTGTAGAGCGACACGATGGTCGGGTTGAAGGAGCCTTCGACCGCGCGGCGCTTCTGCTCGGCCTCGCTCGTCAGGTACAACACGAGGTCCGTCGCGGCTTGCGCATTCTTAGAATATTTCGAGACGGCGAGAAGCTGTCCGCCAAGTGTTCCCGCATGGCGGCCGTCCGCGCCACCCTTGGGCAGGGGCGCGATGCCCACCTTGTCCTTGATGGTGCTGTCGGCTCCTTGAGCCAATGCCCAGGCATAGGGCCAATTGCGCATGAAGAGGGCGTTGCCGGCCTGGAAGACGCCACGCGATTCCTCTTCCGTGTAGTTGAGTACGCCTTCCGGCGTGACGGTGCCGACCCAGCCCGCCGCAGTTTTCAAAGCCTCGATGGCCTTCGGATTATCGATGGTGACCTCGCCTTTCTCGTCGACGATGGTGCCGCCGTTGTTCGAGGCGATCCATTCGAGAGCATTGGTCGTCAATCCCTCATAGGCGCGGCCCTGCCAAGTATAGCCCCAGAACTCGCCCTTGCCTTCCTTGCGCTCGCCTTCCTGGATGAGGCGGGCGGTCTCGGTGAGATCCGCCCATGTCTGCGGTACGGGGCGCTTGTATTTGTCCAGGAGGTCCCTGCGGTAATAAAGAAGGCCGGCATCGGCGAACCAAGGCACGGCCATCAGCTTGCCGTCGACGCGGCTCGTTTCGACCATGGCCGGAAGGTGATCGCCAATCGCGCCTTGCGCCTTCGATGTCAGGTCGAGCAGATGATTGCCGAGGGTGCCGGTCCAGACCACGTCGATCTGGAACACGTCGATATCGCCGGCGCCGGCGGCGAGAAGCTGCTGGAAGAGGGCAAGGCGCTCGGTGGCGGAATTGGGCGTCGAGACGATCTTGACCGTGTTGCCGGTTCTCTGCGCCCAGGTATCGACACCCTGCTTGCAGATCTCGTATTCCTTGCCGAGCGCGCTGCACGCGATGGAAATCTCGACGGCCCAGGCGCTGGTCGATGCGGCGATACCGGCGGCTGCAACTAAGCTGGTGATGAGGCGTGGCATGGCTATCCTCCTGCAGGCCTGATGGTTATTGCTTAGCTTCTTAAAGCTCCCACCTTGCGTTTTGTTCCTGTGGAACGTGGTCATGAGGCGAGGGTGCCCCATGTCATGTTCCCAAAACGAGGATGTTTTCATGAAAATCACTTGGTTCGGCCATTCCGCCTTTCGGCTCGATTTCGCCGGCAAAGCTGTGCTCATCGATCCATTCTTCACCGGCAATCCGGCCTTCGAGGGCGATAAGGCGAAGATCGCTGAAGGCATCTCCCACATCCTGCTCACCCACGGTCACGGGGACCATGTGGGCGATACCGCCGACATCGCGAAGAAGACGGGCGCCAAGGTCGTCACCAATTTCGAGCTCTGCATGTATCTTGCCAAGCAGGGCGTTCAGAACTTCGATCCCATGAATACGGGCGGTACGACGGACCAGGGCGGCTTCAGCGTGACGCTCGTGCGCGCCGACCATTCGTCCGGCCTCGTGGAAATGGACGTGAACTTCCCCCTTGGCAGCGCCAACGGGATCATCGTGAAGGCCCCGGGCGAGCCGACAATCTATCACATGGGCGATACGGACATCTTCGGAGACATGGCCCTGATCGCCGAGATCCATCAGCCCGACGTGGTCATCGTGCCCATCGGCGACCGCTTCACCATGGGCCCCGAGGTCGCGGCGCTGGCGATCGAGCGCTTTTTCGGCGGCGCGAAGGCCGCGATCCCCTGCCACTACGCGTCGTTCCCGCCGCTGGTCCCCAACGCCGACCGCTTCGTCGCGGCCCTCGACGGCAAGGGAATTCAGGTCGTGGTGCCGCACAAGACGGTGGGCGTGACAGTTTGATTCTCGATGAGTGTCATCCCGGACAGCGAAGCCGATCCGGGATCGAGGAAACCAGTCCAGCACTGTCATCCCGGGGCCGCGTAAGCGGAGCCCGGGATCCATACCACAACCTTGGACCAGTCCGGCGCTGTCGGCGGTTATGGATCCCCGCCTTCGCGGGGATGACAGTGTTGAGCTTCAAGCACCACATCCTGCACCCGATCCCGGATCTCCGCTTCGCTCCGTCCGGGATGACACGCGAACATTGGCGTTCCCCACATCCAACATTGCCCCCCGAGGCGGGCGGGTGCTATAGGCCGGCCAGCAGATTTCCAAGAGGTTAGACCATTCATGTCGGTCGATGAGAAAACGGTCCGCCGCATCGCCCATCTGGCGCGCATTGCCGTGACGGATGCGGAGGTGCCTCATCTCCAGGGCGAGCTCAACGCGATTCTCTCCTTCGTCGAGCAACTCAACGAGGTGAACGTGGAGGGCGTCGAGCCGATGACCTCCGTGACGCCGATGGTCATGAAGAAGCGCCAGGACGGCGTGACTGATGGCGGCTATCCGGAGAAGATCGTCGAGAACGCCCCCGCCACGGAAGACAGCTTCTTCCTGGTGCCCAAGGTGGTCGAGTAAAAGGCGACTCGCCTTTTACTCGACCATCCCCGGGCAAGCGCAGCGCGACCCGGGGATCTCCCGCAGAATAAGGCGTGGATGGCCGGGACGAGCCCGGCCATGACGTCGAGATAAGAGATCCAGTCCCGTGACCGAACTGACCCATCTCACGATTGCCGAGGCCCGCGATGGCCTGAAAGCCAAGACTTTCTCCGCAACGGAACTCGCCAAGGCCCATCTCGCCGCCATGGAGAAGGCGAGGGCGCTCAACGCCTATGTGCTCGAGACGCCGGAGAAGGCACTTTCCATGGCCAAGGCCTCGGACGAGAAGATCGGCCGCGGCGAGGGCGGAGCGCTCGAGGGCATTCCGCTCGGCATCAAGGACCTCTTCTGCACCGAGGAGGTGACCACCACCGCCGGCTCCAAGATTCTCGGCAATTTCCATCCGCCCTATGAATCCACCGTCACCCGGAATCTGTGGAACGACGGCGCGGTCATGCTCGGTAAGCTCAACCTGGACGAGTTCGCCATGGGCTCGTCCAACGAGACCAGTGCCTTCGGCCCGGTCGTGTCGCCCTGGCGGCGCGAGGGTTCGAACGTAAGCGCCGGTGCGTCCGGCGCCGTCGAGGGTACCCATCTGGTCCCCGGTGGCTCGTCGGGCGGTTCGGCGGCGGCGGTTGCCGCTCATCTCTGCCTCGGCGCCACGGCGACCGATACCGGCGGCTCGATCCGCCAGCCGGCGGCCTTCACCGGCACTGTCGGCATCAAGCCGACCTATGGACGCGTCTCGCGCTGGGGCACCGTGGCCTTCGCCTCGTCCCTGGATCAGGCTGGCCCCATCACCCGGACCGTGCGGGACTCGGCCATCATGCTGCGCTCCATGTCCGGCCCCGACGCCAAGGACACTACCTGCGTCGACCTTCCGGTGCCGGATTTCGAGGCGGCCGTCTCGCGCGGCGTGAAGGGCCTCAAGATCGGCATTCCGAAGGAATACCGGGTCGACGGCATGTCGCCCGAGATCGAGCAGCTCTGGCACCAGGGCGCCGAATGGCTGCGCGCTGCCGGCGCCGAGATCGTCGAGGTCTCGCTGCCGCACACCAAATACGCGCTGCCGGCCTATTACATCGTGGCACCGGCCGAGGCCTCCTCGAACCTCGCCCGCTACGATGGCGTGCGCTACGGCCTGCGTGAGAATGGCCGGGATATCGTCGATCTCTACGAGAAGACCCGTGCCGCCGGCTTCGGCCGCGAGGTCAAGCGCCGCATCATGATCGGCACCTATGTGCTGTCGGCCGGCTATTACGACGCCTATTACGTCCGCGCGCAGAAGCTGCGCACCCTGATCAAGCGCGACTTCGAGGAGGTCTATGCGCAGGGCGTCCATGCTATCCTCACGCCGGCCACGCCGTCCGCCGCCTTCGGCATCGGCGAGAAGGGCTCGGGCGATCCGGTCGAGATGTACCTCAACGACATCTTCACGGTGACGGTGAACATGGCGGGTCTGCCGGGTATTGCCGTGCCGGCCGGGCTCGACGCTCAGGGGCTGCCGCTCGGGCTCCAGCTCATCGGCCGCGCCTTCGACGAGGAGACCCTCTTCGCCGCCGGTCAGGTGATCGAGGATTCCGCCGGCCGCATCACGCTGCCTGAAGCTTGGTGGGCGTAAGCGACGTGCATCCCACCGTTCCCGTTGTCCATCTCTGGGACTGGCTGCCCGCGGCCTTCGATCCGGTTCTGGTCCTCATCGCGGTCTGGCTCGGGTGGAAGGCCGACCAGTTCGGCAAGGTGCTGATCATCGGCATGGCGGCGCTGGCGGTGTCGGCGCTGGTCTCCTGGGTGATCAGCAGTTTGGGATTGCCCTGGATCGCCCCGGTGCGTTCCGATGCGCTGACCCTGTTCCCTGTCCGCTTCGTCGCCGCGATGCTCTGGGCCAGCGGGGCCTATGCCGCCCGGCGGGTGGCGAGGCGCTAGGCAGGTTTCGGCACTGCAATAGTTCGGTCGGCGCCGAAGCGTCGTAGGGCGACAATCGGCCCGGCTCGTGTCAGGTTCATGCCACCTCCCATGCAGCGCACGGACCCTCATTCATGGCGAAGAGCCACCTCAAGCCCAACTACCCCGTCGAGCTCGCGCTCCTGGCCACTCTCGCGACGCTCTGGGCTTCGTCCTATACCTTCATCAAGATCGGAATCGACACGATCCCGCCCGTGACCTTGATTGCCGCCCGCACGCTGATCGCGGGCGGAATCCTCATGCTCATCATGCGGTGGCGCGGGATCAGCCTTCCTCGGGATGGCGCGAGCTGGCGGAATTTCGCGGTTCAGGCCTGTCTCAACAGCGTCATTCCCTTCACGCTCATCGCCTGGGCGGAAAAATCCATCGATGCCGGCCTCGCCGTCATCCTGAACTCGATGACGCCCGTCTTCACCTTCCTGATCACGGTGCTCTGGTCCCGTCACGAGGCGACGTCGTTCCATAAGTTCGTCGGGGTCGTCCTTGGCCTTGGCGGGACCTGCATCATCGTCGGCAGCCAGGCTTTCACCCATGTCGGCCAGGAACTGGCGGCGCAGCTTGCCGTCGTGCTGGCAACAATCTGCTATGCCGGAGCTGCCATCTTCGGTCGCAACTTCAAGAATCTCGATCCTATGGCCCCGGCGGCGGGTTCGCTCCTCTCGGGGGCGACGATCCTGCTGCCTTTGAGCCTCATGGTGGACCGGCCCTGGGCCCTGGCTCCGTCAGGAGCCTCAATCTTGGCTTTGATCGGCCTTGCCGTGTTCTCGACCGCCATAGCCTTCGCCATCTATTTCCGCCTGATCCGGACGCTGGGATCAGTCGGCACCACGGCCCAGGCCTATCTGCGGGCTCCGATCGGCATCGCCATCGGAGCATATTTCCTCGGCGAGAGCCTCAGCGAGGCGGCCTGGATCGGGCTTCTCTGCATCCTTGCCGGCGTGGCCTTCATGACGATCCCGGACGGCAAACGGAAGGCTGCCGTGCAGGCGGCCTGACCAGAGTCAGGTTTCGGCCAATCCTGCGCCGGCTCCCGCCGGGTTGCCCAGCGCCGTGGCGATTTCCTCCAGGGTCGCCTTTTCGGCGTCGCTGACGGCAACACCGCCGAAGCCAAGGAAGCCGCCCTCCTTGCCGGCCTCCGCCGATTTCTGTGCGACACTCCAAAGCCAGGCTTTGAAAGATGCAGCATCTTCCGGAGCCTTGGTGTCGAGCAGGTTCGAGACGGCGCGAAGCTCCTCGATGGCCTTGCGTTTGATATCGGCGAACTGGCTGCCCTTGAACTGCGCCTGGAAGGACTCACGAACGGCGTTTCGCGTTTCCGTGTTGGCGATATCGTCGGCGACTGCCTTCACCAGAGGTGTGGCCTGCGCATCCTGCTTTGCCTCCAGAAGCGCCCAGCCGCTCGCCATGGATTCCTGCAGCAGACTCCACAGCCCGCCCGGATCCGCAGCGGTGATCGCCATGCTGGCGACGACGGGGCTCGCCACGAGGCGGGACCATTCCTCAGGGGTGAAGCTCGACTTGCTCGCCATCTCAATGCTCCTTGTGCGCTGCCGGGTGAGGCGGTTTTATCAAGCCTAACCGTTCGCGCTTCGGCTTGGTTCCTCGGGAAATGAGCGACGGCCCACGCAAAAAATGGGCCTGACCCAAAAGGGTCAGGCCCATCATGCGCAGTGTTACGCAGGACGCGAGGTTACTGCGGATTGGCCGGAGCCGACGGAGCGGCCGGAGAAGACGGGGTCGCCGGGGCTGCGGGAGCCGACGGAGCCGACGGGGTCGTCGGGGTGACCGGAGCGGTCGAGCCGGTGCTTGGCGAGGAGCTCTCGGTCTGGGTGCCGGTGCTGCCGGTGGTGCTCGGTTCGTTGCTGCCGCCGTCATAGAAGAGGAAGGCCAGCAAGCCCAGCGCGACAACAAGGCCACCGATCACGTAAGCAAGAGTGTTCGAACCGCGTCCCGTGTTATCGTAGACATTGGTCTCGCGATTGTAGACATTCGGTTCGCGATCCATGGGATCCATAGCCATTTTGAAACTCCTTGACCGTTTTACCTCCCGAACAACGCAGTATTTCCGATGGGGTTTCATAGGAGCGTGGCAATTATTTTCGAAATCTGTGCATAATTTACGTCTAATCTTAACGGTTGGTTCATCATCCTGAACATCCGTTCATCTTGAAGGGGGTTGACCCATTCAAGGGTCGCTCTTACTCCGGCTAGAGCATCGCGCGGAAAAGTGGACCCGGTTTTCGCTGACGCGGCCCTCTGGGTCCGCGCCCAGCGATGCGCTATTGAAGGGAGCATCGGATGGGTCCCAAAAGTGCAAATCCACTTTTGGTCCGATGCTTTGGCAAAGGCGAGAGATAAAGGCGCAGGTTCATGAACGCTCCGGTCAACCCTAAGAAGCTCATCAAAGGCGCGACAGGCGATTGGGAAATCGTCATTGGCATGGAGATCCATGCCCAGGTGACGAGCCAGGCCAAGCTGTTCTCCGGCGCCTCGACGGCCTTCGGTGGCGATCCGAACAGCCACGTTTCCCTGGTCGACGCGGCCATGCCCGGCATGCTGCCCGTGATCAACGAGGAATGCGTGCGCCAGGCGATCCGCACGGGGCTGGGCCTCAAGGCCGAGATCAACCTGCGCAGCACCTTCGACCGCAAGAACTACTTCTACCCGGACCTGCCGCAGGGCTACCAGATCAGCCAGTACAAGAGCCCCATCGTGGGCGAGGGCGAGGTGATCGTGGACGTTCCGGAGTCCGGCGAGACCATCACCGTGCGCATCGAGCGCCTGCATCTCGAACAGGATGCCGGCAAGTCGATCCACGACCTGCACCCGACCTTGAGCTTCGTCGACCTCAACCGCTCCGGCGTGGCGCTGATGGAGATCGTGTCGAAGCCGGACCTGCGCTCGGCCGACGAGGCGCGCGCCTATGTCACCAAGCTGCGCACGATCCTGCGCTATCTCGGCACCTGTGACGGCGACATGGACAAGGGCAACCTGCGCGCGGACGTGAACGTGTCGGTGCGCCGCCCGGGCGATGAACTCGGCACGCGCTGCGAGATCAAGAACGTCAACTCGATCCGCTTCATCGGCCAAGCCATCGAGGTCGAGGCGCGGCGCCAGATCGCGATCCTGGAGGACGGCGGCAAGATCGATCAGGAGACCCGCCTGTACGATCCGGGCAAGGGCGAGACCCGTTCCATGCGCTCGAAGGAAGAGGCGCACGATTACCGTTACTTCCCCGATCCGGACCTGCTGCCGCTCGAATTCGACCAGGCCTATGTGGACGATCTCGCTCAGCATCTGCCGGAACTGCCCGACGAGAAGAAGGCCCGCTTCATGTCGTCCTATGGGCTGCCGGCCTATGATGCCGGCGTGCTGGTGGCCGAGCGCGTTTCTGCCGATTTCTACGAGGAGGTCGCCAAGGGCCGCGACGGCAAGGCCGCCGCGAACTGGGTCATCAACGAGCTCTTCGGCCGCCTCAATAAGGAAGGCAAGGATCTGACGGAATCGCCGGTCTCGGCCGCGCAGCTCGGCGCGATCATCGAGCTCATCGGTGAGAACGTGATCTCCGGCAAGATCGCCAAGGACCTGTTCGAGATCGTCTTCACGGAAGGCGGCGATCCGCGCGAGATCGTGGAAAAGCGCGGCATGAAGCAGGTGACCGACACGGGCGCCATCGAGAAGGCCGTGGACGAGATCATCGCCGCCAACCCGGACAAGGTGGAGCAGGCGAAGGCAAAGCCGACCCTGCTCGGCTGGTTCGTCGGCCAGACCATGAAGGCCACGGGTGGCAAGGCCAACCCGCAGGCCCTCAACGAGATCCTGAAACAGAAACTCGGGATCGAGTAAGGCCGCTCGGCCATTCCCGGCGGAGCACATCCGCCGGGACTCTTGCAAGGCGCTTCATCCCGTGACCTCGCAGCCCAATCCCTTCGCTCCGCATTGGCTGATCCGCGACATCGTGATCAGCTCGCACAAACCTGCAGTCGGGCCGGGCGGGCTGCTGTTCATCGGCGATTCCCTCGTCGAAGGCTTCTACTGGAACCGCATCGGCGCGCTCCCCGTGCTCAATGCCGGCTATTCCGGCATCTGGACCGAAGCGCTGGAGCCGCGCGTGCCGCTTCTCCTGCAATCGGCCGAGCCCAGCATCGCCGTGCTGCTCGTCGGCACCAACGATGCCAAGAAGGATTGCACCGATGGCGCGCTCGATGGCGCGATGGAGCATTTCGAGCGGATCGTCGGGCATTTCAGCGAAGCGCAAGTTCCCGTCGTCGTGTTGACCCCGCCGCCGATCGAGCAGGCCAAGCGCCTGACGAGCTTCTATTCCCTCGATGCCATAGCATCCTTGAGCCGCCGTATCGTGCAGATCGCAGACGGTCGCGTGGCCGGCATCGTCGATCTGCAGCGAGCATTTGCGGATGACAACGGCACTGCGAGGGAAGGGATGACGACGGATGGCATTCATCTGTCGGCGAAGGCCTATCGCCTGCTGCACGACATGCTTGAAACGACGATCGCCGCCGTGACGGCGCGAAGCGAGGGGCGATGAACGAGGCCAGTCCGCCAGACAGTAATCCTGCTGCGCCAAGCGGCGCGCATTGGCCGTTCCTGGACTTTCTGCGCCTAGGTGCGGCGTTGCTGGTGCTCTTCGGGCATACCCGCGGCCTTGTCTTCGTGAGTTTTCAGGATGTCGCTCAGGCAGGATTGGGGACGAAGGTTTTCTATTTCCTGACGGGCATCCACCGGGAAGGCGTGGCGATCTTCTTTGCCGTCAGCGGCTTCCTGGTCGGCGGTGGCGTGTGGCGCTCGCTGCAAAAGAACAGGTTCGACGCGAAGACCTATTTCGCCAGCCGCTTTGCCCGCATTTACGTTGTCCTCCTGCCGGCCCTGGTGCTGACCCTGCTGCTCGATTGGATCGGACGATCCTACCTGATTGACACACGCTTCTTCGGCGAGCGGCCCCTGATGCCAATCGGTGTCACTTCGGATTGGAGCTGGGGGCAGATCGCCTGCAATCTCGCCGCCGTGCAGGGGATTTTCTGCAAGCCGCTTGGTGCCAACCCGCCACTCTGGTCGCTCGGCTACGAATGGGTGTTCTATCTTCTCGCGCCCGTTCTGTTCGGCACCTGTCTCGCGAAATTCCCGAAAGCGCTCAAGCTCTGTGTCATTGCGCTGCTGTTCCTCGGCGTGTCCTCCCTTGCAGGCGGGCTATTGCGATGGACGCCTTGGTTCATCATCTGGCTCGCGGGGGCCTTGGCGGCCCAGATCGTTCGGGCGCGCGATATGCCTATGGCTGCAGGCCTCGCCGGACTGGTTGTGATTGCAGCTGGATTTTTCATCTCACGCCTGCAGATTCTGCCGCCCTTCGGCACCGATCTCATGGTCGGATTGGGAACGGCGCTCGCCATCGCAAACCGGCCGTTGCTGTCCTGGTGCCCGCTCGCGGGCCCGGTACGCATCGGAGCGGATTTCTCCTACTCGCTTTATCTCATCCACGTACCGGTTACCGTGTTTCTGGGCGGCCTTCTCGAGTGGTACGGTTGGCCCTCGATGCTGGTTCGTCCAAGCGTGTCGGCCTATGCGGCTTTCGCCGGCCTCGCGTTTGCCGCACTCGTCGCAGCCTTTGCCTTCTCTGTCTTCACTGAACGCCGGACCGGATTCATGCGCGATCTCCTTCTTGGGCGCAGGGCCACCGCTTCCGTGCTCCCGAAACCTGTCTGAATCCATTGCACCGGCCAAAAGACCAATCGATCATGACGATGTCCCGCCTCACGCCGCTCCTTGCGGCGGCTTCCTCCACCCCCGTCATCCGGTCTGTCGTCGATACCGACGCGCAGGATCTCTTCGGGCTTCTGTCGCTGTGCTTCGCGGAATATCCGGGTTGCTTCGTCGATCCGCACGACGATCTGCCGGACCTGATCACCCCCGGGTCGTCCTATGCCGGGACCGGTGGCGCCTTCTGGGCCGTCGAGGATGAGCGCGGACGCGTCTGTGCCTGCGGGGCCGTCGACTTCCCGGAGGGTGGAACGGCGGAACTGCACCGGCTCTATGTGCGCTCCGACCGGCGCGGACAGGGGCTCGGCTCCCTGCTCGTGCGACAGGCGGAGAGCCACGCCCGGACGAAAGGCGCCAGCCGCATCGTTCTCTGGTCTGACACGCGCTTTACGACCGCGCACAGGCTTTACGCGAGGCTGGGCTACACGCAGATCGATGGGCAGCGCCAGCACACCGACATTTCGAAAACGGCGGAATATCGGTTCGAGAAGAAACTTTAGAAGATCTGTCTGGCAAAACGACTGAAGATCGAGTAATCTGTTCGAGCGGCTGATTTCTCAGCCGCTTTTTCATCAACCTCAGCCGAAGGAGGCGTCACATGGTTTTGCACTTTGTCCCATGCACCCACGCCGCAATCCTTCCATTCAACAACGCTGCAGGTTTCGATGAAGCAGATTACGCTTTCCCTCGTCTGGCTGACCATTCGCATTGATCTGATTCCAACCGTGCGTGAGCGCGGCCAGATATCCGCAAAAACATCCCCATCCTCCGAAGTGCTGGCTTCCCTTCGCGCAAGGCTCAGTCCTCATTTGCTCAAGGACATTGGGGAGGATGCGAGCGGGCGCGACTGATCATGGTCAACGGTTTTTCGGAAGGGTACGGTCGTCCCGTATCCTTCCGCGATCCGCCATGAGGAATGTAAGGTCAGCCCATCACGGAATCTCGTAGACAGAGAACTCGTCGTTGATTCCGCGAAGCGCCGTCTTCTGCAGGGTGGGGCGCAGGCCCCGCCGCTCGATGATATGCGAGGCTTCCGGATATTCGACCACGGCGCCCGTTGCGAAGATGGAGCGCGAGACTGCAAGTCCCTGGACGCGGGAGGCGATGTTCACCGTCTGGCCGAAATAATCCTGCCGGTCGTTCAGCGTCACGGCGAGGCATGGCCCCTCGTGGATGCCGATCTTGAGCAGCAGATCCTCGTTTCCACGCTGCTCGTTGAGCCCGCGCATCGCATCGCGCATGCGCAACGCCGCCGAGATCGCGTGGTCCGGTGTGGGGAATGTCGCCATCACCGCATCGCCGATGGTTTTCACGACCGCTCCGGCCTCGGCCGCGACGATCTCGTGGAGAACGCGGAAGTGCTCGCGCACGAGGTCGTAGGCCACGAGATCGCCGACACGCTCGTAGAGTTCCGTCGAGCCCTTCAGGTCCGTGAACAGGAAGGTGAGGCTGGTGATCTTCAGGCGCTGATCGATGTCGAGTGTGTCGGTGCGATAGAGATCGCGGAAGGTCTGGTTCGTGAGCAGGCGCTTCGCCGTGAGGAAGGCCCGCCTCTGCTTCATCATGTGATGCAGCTCGTTGCCTGCAACCCATACGGCGGGCAGGACACGCCGGTTCGTGCGGTTCTCGAGCGAAATCCGCAACGGTCCCGGCTGCATGGTGAGTGTCTGGTTCTCCGGATGGCTCTCGTTGAGAACGAGCGAGAGGCTCTGGCGCTCGCGGGTAGGCTCGCCTTTCACGTCGATGAATTGCGCCGCGTGGGTGACCGGTTCGAAAACGATCACGAATTCCGCCGGAAGCTGAAGCGACAGGATCGCTCGCTCGCCGGGCGGAAGCTCCACTGCATCGAGCACAATTTCGTCGATCAGGCGTTCGAAATCGTCCGGGAGATCGATCCCCGAACTCCAGAAGATCTGGCGCATGTATTCATGCATGGGCATGGTGTCGGGATCATGCGCTGCGATCTTGCGCACCCTGGGGCTCACTGTGAACGTGACCTCGACCATCTCATCGAGGGTCGGCTCGTATCCGGCAGCGCAGAGGGCGCAGCTGTATTCGCATTGATTCACAGATTTGAGGCTCATGCCTGACTCGAGCACGCCGCCGCACCCAGGGCAAAGCACGTTCCAGGACATCTCAAACAGCCCGAGCCGGGCCGCGTGAAGGAAGGTGCCGATGACCTGTTCCTCATCGAGCTCATTCTTGGCCGCGAAGGCAAGCGCATTGATGCGGTTCAGTTCGTGGTCGGGCGCCTCGCGGATCAGGCGCTCGATGGCATTAACGACATCGGTATCGACATCGGCAGATTGTCGGAGAATCGCGAGGAGTTTCTCGTCTTCGCTCATGGTGCAGCCTTCTTAAGAGGTGCGAACTTGCAATGGACGATCTCGGAACGCTCAGGCTCGGAATGGGGGCCAACCTTCCGATTATCCAACCCCATGATAGCAAAGCTGGTGCAGTCAGGCACGTTCTTCAAGCAAAGCAAGAGCCGAGGCGGTACGAATACCGCCTCGGTTTCATCGAATAAACTCAAGCTTCGTCTCGGGAGGCTCAGGAATATTCAGGCGATAAGGCCGAGCTTCCCCAATCCCTGGAGAGCGATGATGGTGCCGATCACGAAGACGAGCGCCGCCGAGACATAGGGGAGCCTCTCGCCCCATTCCTCCAGCCTGGCCCATCGTGCTCGCACAATCCGTGTTCCCCAGGCTGCGAAGACACCGACGGCAATCAGCGTGATGGCAAGCCCGATGCTGAAAGCCGCCACCATACTGACGCCGAGCGTGAAGGCGCGCAGCTGCAGGCAGATCAGGAGCACTGCGATGGCTGCAGGGCACGGCAGCAGGCCACCGGTGAAACCGAACCAGGCGATGTCAAAGTTGGTGACATTCCGATTGCCGCCGAAGCGTTGCCGAACCTCGTGGGCATGAGCTGCGGCGTGAGCATCGAGATGTTCGCGAGGATCATCGTGGAGGTGATCATGATGACCATGATGCCTGTGATGAGTTTCATGGCCATGGTCATGGTAGTGATCATGGCCATGATGATGCATAGCCCGCAGCATCCAGAAGATGCGAAAGGCAAGAGCCATGATCAGAAGTCCTGAAAGCAGGACAAGCCACGGTTCCGCGCGATCAAGGATCAGCTTGTCGCCTAAATACAAACCGAGCAGTGCCAATGCCCAGACGACGATCGTGTGGCCGATAGCGGCTGAGATGCCGAGCAATGTGGCCTGCGCCGGCGTGCCCCGAACGGCCACGATGAACGCTGCCATCATCGATTTGGAATGGCCAGGCTCCAAGGCGTGCAGGGCGCCGAGCAGAATGGCGGCGGGAAGATAGAGCCATGGATTGGCAGCTCCCGCCTGAATGAGACTGGCAAGATCGGGCATAACCGCCTCGCTACTTCAAATAGGTGCGCACGACGTCGATCAGTTCCTCGGCGCCGCGCATCCGGTCGGATTCCTGCACCGGTTCCACCACATGGTGATGGATGTGATCCTCGATGAGTTCCGCCGTGAGGCCGTTCATGGCTCCTCGCACGGAAGCGACGAGTTGAAGCACGTCTGCGCAGCCGAGCTCGTTCTCGAGCGCCCGTTCAATCGCCTCGACCTGACCGCGGATGCGGCGCACGCGAGCGAGCAGCTTCGTTTTGGCCTGAATGGTGTGAGACATCTCGATTTCCCTTAGCCATAGTATAGGGGGGTACCCTATATCTGTCGAGGGTTCAGACGGTCCGGTCGAGTGTGTTCTTGGAGGAGCTCATCTAACTCTGCCTCATCCTGAGGAGCCTGCGCAGCAGGCGTCTCGAAGGAGGATCCAGCATACTCTGGAGGCGCCCTCGTCCTTCGAGACGCCTTCGGCCCTCTGGATGCGGGCTCGCGGAACATGAGCCGGACTTTGAGGTCGAACGAAGGCTTACGCCTCCGCGACCCCGTATTCCTCCGCGTAGAGATTGGCGACGCGCGTCTGCCACAGGCACAGCACCGGCGCGACGACGAGTTCCACGAACAGGCCGCCGATCATGAAGAACGAGGGCAGACCGGTCAGCCCTAGGCCGATCAATCGGCTCAAGCCCCCGATGACGACGAGCAGGGTTAAAAGCCGGAAACGGCCGGTCCTGATCTCGATGGAGGGCAGGGTGCTCCAGAAACAGAGGCCGATGCCGAGGAGAAGGCCGGACATGAAGCGGAAATGGCTTTCCGCCGAAATCGACACCGCATCCCCCGTGAGCGCCTGCCCGAACAGGACACCGTAGAGCCCCGTGGCGACGGGAAGAGTGGCCACGATGGCCACACTCTGCTGCAACAGTTTCCGCTCTCGTTCGATGCTGGCCATGACATCCCCCGTTGCATGAGATTCTGCTCCTTCCCGAGAAAGAGACAATCGACTAGGTTCCCGGGCCACAGAATTATCTCACAGGGGCACACATCATGCCGGCGCGCTTCGAACTCCACGGATTTGCCTATTCGGGGCCGACCTACAAGGTCGCTCTCACCCTGTCGCTCATGGGTGAGCCGTTCGATTACGTGCACGTGAACATGATGGCCGGCGAGCACAAGCAGCCTCCCCATCTGTCCCGGCAGCGTTACGGCCAAGTGCCCCTGCTGATCGACCGCAACAATGGGCGCCACCTGTGCCAGTCGGCGGCGATCCTGGAATATCTCGCCGACATGACGAGCCGCTTCGGCGGCGCCAATCTCGACGAGCGATTGCAGGCGCGCGAATGGCTCTATTGGGATTTCGACCGTCTCGCGGCGCCTCTCTACAAGGCCCGCGTGGTCAAGGCAGGCTTTCGGAAAGCGGCGCCGGAAGTGGTCGAGGATTGCGTCAACGCGGCCAAGAGCGCCTTGGGCGTTCTGGAAAGTCAGCTCGCAGGCCGCCAGTGGCTCGTCGGTGAGGGTGTGACCATTGCCGATATCGACATCTACGGCGTCGTGACTTTCGCCGGCGAGGCGGGGATCGATCTTGCCGTGTATCCCCAGGTGAGCGCATGGGCGAAGCGCATCGAGGCTTTGCCCGGCTTCAAGGCGCGTGCGGATCTGCTGCCGATGGAATCCCAGGTGGCGGCATGAGCGCTCTGTCGATCCGCGAAGCGCAGGCCGGTGATCTCGAAGCGATCATCCGCCTGCACGAGGAGGACGAACTCGGTTCTCACGGCGATGTCTGGTCACCCGAGACCCGACCCGCCTATGAGGCCGCCTTCGCGGCCATTCAACGAAGCCCCGACAACAGGCTTTTCGTCGCTATCGATGGTGACGAAGTCGTCGGCACGTTCCAACTCACCTACATCCCCAACCTTACCGGGCGCGGAGCCATGCGCGTGAAGGTGGAAAGTGTGAAGGTGAAGGCGGCGCGGCGCTCGGGAGGCATCGGCGCGCAGATGATCGCCTTCGCAGAGGACCATTCCCGCACCCACGGGGTGAGGGCGATGGAGCTGACCTCCAACAAGACCCGCAAGGACGCTCATCGCTTCTATGAGCGCCTGGGCTTCGCCCGCAGCCATGAGGGGTTCAAGAAGAAGTTGTAATTTATTAGCCAATCCTCACGTCATGGCCGGGCTCGTCCCGGCCATCCACGTCTTGGGAACCACAACGGTGCAAAGGCATGGATCCCCGGAACAAGTCCGGGGATGACGGTGAAGTTCTTCGGAAAAGCGCCTCATACCAGGTCCCTGAAGGTCTGACTCGTTCGTGATTTCCAGGATTGCGGTGGGTGTGATTCAACTTGGTGAGCCAAGGAGGGTTGCCATGCCGATCCCACTCCGCTCTGACTTCGATGCTTCTC
>NZ_JBVVAK010000048.1:14228-57564 GCF_055792825.1 Microvirga sp. GN3 | reverse complement strand
TGATGTGGGCAGACACCGCTTATCGAGGTTTGCGGGACTGGCTTCAGAAAGCCCTGGGCTGGAGATTATCCATCCCGCAGCATTGGTGGAGCGGCGGAACCTGGATGCGGATTGACGCAGAGCCACCGACGCGCCCGAGCGGCTTTCAGGTGCTCGCACGCAGGTGGGTGGTGGAGCGAACCATCGGTTGGCTCACCACCAATCGTCGCCTCGCCAAGGACTATGAGCGCTTCGTCGAAACCGGCGAGATGCTGCTCTATCTCGCGATGAGCCGCATCCTGCGGCGCCTTACGCGAAAAGGCGAAAGATAATTGCTCACCAGCCTCTAAGGCATCGTCCAGTTGGCGGCTCAAGGAGCCGTCTCTCTCGGGCCAAGGAGCGCATGAGGTTTTGCGTTGGGGTGAACGGCCCCTTACGGCATCGCTGGACCAGAATGAGGTCGTGGGAGGCTCAACCACAGGAGACCGTCCGTGGACCAGATTATCCGTATCGGCAGGGATACGTCAAAACGCCTCTTCCAGCTCCACGGGGTGAATGCCGCCGAGGAGTTGGTCCAGTGCAAGAAGACGTAAAGGCCACGGCGAGTGCCCTGATGATACCCGCCCCGACCAGTTTCGTAGGATCAGCGACAGCTCTGTCTGCTAGGGCGCGCAGCCCACTAAATTGGCAGCCAGGGCGCGAGGCGCGTCTCAGACGGCCTCGGGCAAGCGGTCGATGAGCTTGTCGAGCGTGAGCGGATAGTCGCGGACGCGGATGCCGGTGGCATTGTAGACCGCGTTCGCGACCGCCGCTCCGACGCCGCAGATGCCGAGCTCGGCGACACCCTTGGCCTTCATGGGCGAGGACATCGGATCGACCTCGTCGAGAAAGACGACTTCCTGGTGCGGGATGTCGGCATGGACCGGCACCTCATAGCCCGCAAGGTCGTGGTTGACGAAGAAACCTCGCCGCTTGTCCACGGCCAGTTCCTCCATCAAAGCCGCCCCGACGCCCATGGTCATCGCACCGATCACCTGGCTCCTCGCGGATTTTGGATTGAGGATGCGCCCTGCCGCGCACACCGCGAGCATCCGCCGGACCCGAACCTCGCCGGTCGCTGCGTCGACCCCGACCTCGACGAAGTGTGCCGCGAAGGTCGATTGCTGGTGCGTTTTGGCGAGATCGCCGTACTCGATGAAGTCTTCCGCGACAAGCTCGCCCGCGCTCGCAGCCTCGGCCAGCGGCACGCGGCGGTCACCCGATCGCACATCGCCGTCCGAGAACACGGCGTCGGAGGCGTTGAAGCCGAGCTGCTGCACGACGGCCTCGCGCAGCTTGACGCAGGCGGCGTAGACACCGGCGGTCGAGTTGTTCGCCCCCCACTGTCCGCCGGAGCCGGCGGAAGCTGGGAAGGCCGAGTCGCCGAGCCGGACGGCCACCTTGTCCAACGCGACGCCCATCATTTCGGCCGCGGTCTGGGCGATGATGGTGTAGGAGCCCGTTCCGATATCGGTCATGTCGGTTTCAACCGTGACCCCTCCCTGGCGGTCGAGCCGGACCCGCGCCGCGGACTTTGTCAGGAGGTTGTTGCGGAAGCCCGCCGCCACGCCCGCTCCGACGAGCCAGCGTCCGTCTCGCACCTGGGCGGGCCGGGGATTGCGCTTGCCCCAGCCGAAGCGCTCGGCGCCAAGCCGAAGACACCCGACGAGATCGCGATGGGAGAAGCGGCGGTCGGACTTCTCTGGATCGACCTGGGTGTCGTTCAGGATCCGAAAGTCGACTGGATCCAGGCCGAGCTTCTCCGCCATCTCGTCCATGGCGACCTCAAGCGCCATCATACCGGGCGCCTCGCCCGGTGCGCGCATCGCGTTGCCTTCTGGAAGGTCAAGTGGGGCGAGCCGCATCGCCATCAGGCGGTTTGCGCCCGCGTAGAGGAGCCTCGTTTGGGATACCGCCGTCTCGGGCTTGCCCTCAGCCAGATTGCCGGAAGTGCTCTCGTGCGCGATGGCCGTGATCGTGCCGTCACGATTCGCGCCGATGCGGATGCGCTGGATCGTGGCAGGCCGGTGGGTGGTATTGTTGGCGACGAGCGGGCGCGTGAGTGCCAGCTTGACGGGCCTCCGCGCCGCTTTGGCACCGAGCGCTGCCAGCACGGCATCGGCCCGAATGAACAGCTTTGCTCCGAAGCCACCGCCGATATAGGGCGAGTCGAGCCGAACGTTCTCTGCCGGAATGCCGAGGATTTTGGCAATGCTGCCTTTGCCCCAGGCGATCATCTGGTTCGACGTCCAGAGAGTCAGCCGATCGCCATCCCATGCCGCGATTGTGGCGTGCGGTTCCATCATGGCGTGGCTCTCGTCGGGCGTCGTGTAAGTCTCGTCGAGCTTCACCGCCGCCGCCCCGAACGCACCCTCGAAGTTGCCGACCCGGGCTTCAGGAGGTCCGCTGCTGCCCTCGCCGCTATCGTCGCCAACGAGAGGGGCGTTCGGCGCCTCAGCGGCAAGGTCGAACTTACCCGCCTCGGGCTGGTAGTCGACGCGGATCAGGTAGGCCGCGGCCCGGGCCTGCTCGAAGGTCTCCGCGACCACCACGGCGATCGCTTGGTGGTAATGCTGAATGACCGCTCCGCCGAACAGGTAGGCGGCATTCATCATGCCGCGCTCCAATCGAGGCATGTCGAGCGTCGTGACGATCACCAGAACGCCTGGCGCCATCTTGGCCTCCTCCAGGTGCATGGCAGCGATGCGGCCTTTGGCGATCGCGGAGCCCAGCACAAAGCCATAAGCCTGGCCTGGCACAACCTCGTGCCGCTCGTAGGCATAGGGCGCCGTGCCGGTCGTCTTGTATCGTCCATCGATCCGGTCGGTGGGTCGGCCAATAACCTTGAGCTGGTCAATCGGATTGGTGGTAGCGGGAGTGTCGAACCGCATGTCTCAGCTCCTCGCTTCGGAGATCACCGCGCCGAGCGTGCGCTCGACCAGCGGTACCTTGAATGCGTTGTCATGGGTCGGCTTGGCACCGGCGAGCAGCTGTTCAGTGACCGCCTTGGGCCCGCGCAGCAGATCAGATTCGGCCGCTTCGACCCGCCAAGGCTTATGCGCCACGCCGCCCACAGCCACGCGTCCTGTGCCGTCCCGCTGAATCACGGCCGCCACCGCGACGAGAGCAAAGGCGTAAGATGCGCGGTCGCGCACCTTGCGGTAGATCTGCCGGCCGCCGATGGGCGGTGGCAAGGTCGCGGCGGTAATGAGCTCACCCGGCTCCAGCGTCGTCTCCACATGGGGAGTGTCGCCAGGTAGGCGGTGAAACTCAGCAATCGGGATCGTCCGGGTCGAGCCGTCGGGCCGCACGGTCTCGACCGTCGCGTCGAGCACGCGCATGGCGACTGCCATGTCGCTCGGGTTGGTAGCAATGCAGGCATCGCTCACCCCGATGATGCCGAGCTGTCGGCTGAACCCGTCTATGGCCGAGCAGCCGCTGCCGGGCTGCCGTTTGTTGCAAGGCTGAGCGGTGTCGTAAAAGTAGGGACAGCGGGTGCGCTGGAGAAGGTTCCCCGCCGTCGTTGCCCGGTTGCGCAACTGGCCGGACGCGCCAGCCAGCAGCGCTCGTGACAGGGCACCGTAGTCGCGTCGAACGCGCCCGTCGGCGGCAAGGTCGGTGTTACGCACGAGCGCGCCGATGCGAAGCCCGCCTTCCGGGGTCAGCTCGATGGTGTCGAGCTTCAGCCCGTTCACGTCAACGAGATGCGTGGGGGTCTCGATCTGCAGCTTCATCAGGTCGAGCAAATTCGTGCCGCCTGCGATGAACTTCGCGCCAGGCATCCGGGCGACGGCGGCGGCTGCCTCAACGGGCGCGTTGGCGCGCTCATAGGTGAAAGCTCTCATCCCTGCCTCTCCGCGACCTCGGTCATTGCCTCGACGATGTTGGAATAAGCGCCACACCGGCAGATGTTGCCACTCATCCGCTCGCGGATCTCGGCCTCGCTGAGCTGCACCGGGGCCGTGAGGTCGGTTGTGACGTGGCTCGGGATCCCGGCCTTGATTTCGTCCAGCACCGCCACAGCCGAGCAGATCTGTCCGGGCGTGCAGTAGCCGCACTGATAGCCGTCGTGCTTGATGAACGCCGCCTGCATTGGATGCAGGTTATCTGGCGTGCCGAGCCCCTCGATCGACGTGACCGCGCTGCCCTGGTGCATCACGGCGAGAGTCAGGCAGGAATTGATCCGCCGCCCGTCGACCACGACCGTGCAAGCTCCACATTGGCCGTGATCGCACCCCTTCTTGGTGCCCGTGAGATGCAAGTGCTCTCGCAGAGCGTCGAGGAGCGTTGTGCGGGTGTCGAGCTCGAGCGTGCGAACCTGCCCATTCACGTTGAACGCAACCTGTGTCATCACGGGCGTCCCAACCGGGGCGGGTTGCGCCCTCACCGAAAGCGGCGCCGCCGCGAGCGCCGCACAGGCCCCAGCTCCGACCATCACCTCGCGCCGGTTCACATTCTGCTCGCCAAGATCCGACATATTGGCCTCCTCCCCCTGTTGACTGCGAGGGCTGGTTCCGCTCCGCCACAGCCCGAACTTGACCTCGCTCGCCAGAGTCGCGGCCGGCATTGGTCTTCAGGCGACAACAGCCTCTCGCCTATAGTGGTTCCAACCGAGTTGAGGGATTAAGGGGCCTCCATGACATAGCCCTATACTCAACATTCATGAAGGCAACGTAGGGGCATCGCAAGATCCGTACCTGCTTGTACGGTAAAACGTACGTAGCAAGAACGTGTCCATCCAAGCTGATTGCTATCACTTCTCAAATCGTTTTAGGCTTGGTGAAAGGGCGTTGCGAAGCGTACACGGGTGGTACGTAGTGATGAGAAAGACACCACCTCTGAATGTATCGTCAGGAAGACTTACCCTGCTAATCAGGCGCATCGCGTTAGCGCAGAAACAGCAATGTGTTAGCAGATGATCGTGAGCTTTCATCTGCCGGAACAGAAAGCATCGGATCTCTCTCGGCAAGAGGGTTGCCAATCCGTTCTCCCGTAGCACTCAATCAGGCATAGATCTTGCGCTGGCCCCACAATTTATTGCGATGTCCGCGAAGCTCCATAGCGGAGCCCATCCATGATGAGGCTCACGAGCCTCCCGGAGCGATCCTGCCAATCCGAT
Source organism: Microvirga sp. GN3 (assembly GCF_055792825.1). Classification (NCBI taxonomy): domain Bacteria; kingdom Pseudomonadati; phylum Pseudomonadota; class Alphaproteobacteria; order Hyphomicrobiales; family Methylobacteriaceae; genus Microvirga; species Microvirga sp. GN3. The sequence continues at coordinate 52,427 of NZ_JBVVAK010000048.1, read as the reverse complement.
CCGCCCGACGCAGAGTAAATGCTTGAGAGCGCATGCAGGACGTCAGCGCTGTTCGCATCCGGCCGGATCGTACCCGCCTGGGCTGCACTTTCCATCAGTGATTTGAATGCCAAGGGGATAGCTCCGGACGTCTGCGCAAAGAGCGGCGAATTCGACTCAAGGAGAAGCCGCAGGCTGTCGCGCATGCCACGCTTGGTCGCCATGTACCCAACGAAGCGTTGCATCCATTCAGCCAGGGCCTCATCGGGTTCGTTGGTGCGCGCCAACTCGTCCGCCGCGGCAACCAGCCCCTCCACTTCGCGGCGGTAGACCGCCTCGATCAGGACCTCGCGGGTGGGGAAATGGCGATAGAGAGTTCCTGGCCCGACACCAGCCTCGCGGGCAATTGCCTCCAGCGAGGCATCGACGCCGGAATTTGCAAAGGCTTTGGCCGCAACCTCGATCAGTCGGTCGCGGTTGCGACGCGCATCCGCCCGCAACGGTTTGGCGGCCACCGGAGCCTGCTCGTGAGAATTCCTGTCTGACCGTACCAAACCCGCCCGTTCCCAACTCTCTACAAATTTCTCAGGACCGGCCTTGATCCCCTATCCGCAGCCACTATCTCGATCTAACCGGAGGGGCCTCCGTTTATGGAGAACTCCCAGCGATCTTATTGCACTCAAATGCCCGCCTGTCATCGGCAGGCAAGGGCACAGGACAGTCAACCCTGAAGCACAGGAGGGGCAGGCGTCCCCAAAGGGAGATAGCTCATGGCGAGTGTGAGACCAGTGAAACTGGATATCAACGGGGAGGCGAGGACCCTGACCCTGGAGCCCCGCGTAACCTTGCTCGATGCCCTGCGGGAGCACCTTCACCTGACCGGCACCAAGAAGGGCTGCGATCAAGGCCAATGCGGGGCGTGCACGGTGCATGTAAACGGGCAGCGGGTTCTCGCCTGCCTGACGCTCGCGGTTCAGACCGAGGGCTGCGCGATCACAACGATCGAGGGGCTGGCGGGTCCGGATGGAACACCACACCCCGTCCAGCAGGCCTTCATGCAAGAGGACGCCTTTCAATGCGGCTACTGCACGCCAGGGCAGATCATGTCGGCGGTTGCGTGCATTCGTGAGGGGCATGTCGGCTCTGACGACGAGATCCGCGAGTTCATGGCGGGCAATCTCTGCCGCTGCGGAGCCTATCCCAATATCGTATCGGCCGTGCGCAAGGCGGCGGAGGCAGCGGCATGATGAACTTCGATTATTCCCGGGCAACCAGCCTTGAGGAGGCCGCAACGCTTGCCCGGCACCCCGACGCGATGCTGCTGGCCGGCGGCACGACACTTCTCGACCTTGCCAAATGCGATGTTGTGCGCCCGGAAACAGTGATCGATCTGACACGGCTTCCCGGCCTGAACACGATCACCGTTGACGAGAGCGGAGCGACGATCGGAGCACTCGCCACCATGAGCCGCGTGGCTGATGATCTGGCCATTCGGCAGCACTTTCCTGCCATCGCGGAGTCGTTGCTCCTGGCCGCGTCGGCGCAACTCCGCAATATGGCGACCATTGGCGGCAATCTGCTTCAGCGCACCCGCTGCCCGTACTTTCGCGATCCGGCCGGCTTTCGGGCCTGCAACAAGCGTGATCCAGGCACCGGCTGCTCAGCCATCGGTGGGATCACCCGCGATCATGCGGTTCTCGGTACCAGCGACCATTGCATTGCACTCTACCCTGGCGATCTTGCCGTTGCGCTTATGGCCTTGGGAGCGACCATCCAGACCAATACCCGCACCATCCCGATCGAGGAGTTCTTTCTGACGCCCGGCGCAACGCCCGAGCGCGAGACCATTCTGGAACGCGGCGAAATCATCACGTCCGTTGCGGTCCCGGCAACACCGCTTGCCGCGAACTCCACCTATCTGAAAATCCGTGACCGCCAATCCTATGAGTTCGCGGCAGCGAGCGCCGCTGTTGGGCTGGAACTCGACTCAGACGGCGTGACGATCCAAGACATCCGCATCGCGCTCGGCGGCGTTGCCACGAAGCCGTGGCGCGCCAAGATTGTCGAAGATGCGCTGCGTGGTCGCCGCCTGGATGAAGGGACGGTCCGCGAGGCGAGCATCGCTGCAGTCGATGGCGCGAGCTCCTCTGGCGGGAACGGCTACAAGATCGATCTTGCGCCCCGCGTCGTCGCTCGGGCGATCCTCAAGGCTGGAGGCATCCAATGACCCTCATCGAACCCCGGGTGAAACATGGCGATGCCTCTGATGGGTCTCCGTCCAGCGGCCCGCTTGGCCGGGCGATCGTCCGCACAGACGGGCCGCTGAAGGTTCAAGGCGCTGCAACCTACGCACTGGAGCATCGGCTGGAGGGCCTCCTCCATTGCGTGATTGTCCAGTCGACGGTTGGGGCCGGGCGGATTGTGGCGATTGACCGAAGTGCCGCGGAGGCGAGTCCCGGCGTGCACCTCGTGCTCGATGCGAGCAACAGCCTGAGGCTTCAGCCGCAGGCAGACTTCTTTGGCAACAAGCCGCCCGGCGACGATTACACCCCATTTGCAACCGATGTCCGGCACAACGGCGAGATGGTTGCGGCCGTTGTCGCGGACACCCTGGAGCAGGCGCAGACAGCGGCGCAACTCGTGCGCGTCGAAGTCGCGCCCGGGCCAGTAATTGCAACACGGGATGACCCGCGGGCCGGTCACGGCAACCCGGTTCCTCTCGACAAGGATTGGGGTGACCCGGATGGCGCGCTTGCCGAAGCGCCCGTGGTGATCGAAGCGACATACGAGACGCCTCGGGAATATAATGTCCCAATCGAGCCGCACGGTTTGATTGCCCATTGGGAGGCCCATGACCGTCTCACCATCTATGAACCGAGCCAGTGGATCGACGGGATGGCCAACCACTATGCGATGTGGTTCGGTCTGCCGTTCGCGAATGTGCGCATTGTCTCGCCCTTCGTCGGCGGCGGGTTCGGCTCCAAGGGTCAAGCACTGCCGCACTCGGCCGCGGCCGCCATCGCGGCCCGGATGCTGCGCCGGCCGGTGAAGCTCGCCGTATCACGGCCGCAGACCTTTACGGCCTATGGCGGGCGGCCGGCCACGCGACAGATGCTGAAGCTCGGCGCCACAAAGGACGGTCAGCTTCTCGCGATCGATCATGACGGGTCGAACGAAACAGCCGCGAACGCAACATTCGTTGAAACACTCGGCGTCGTCACGTCCATGATGTACGCTGTTCCGAATTTCCGCTCGCGCCAGCGTGTCGTGCCGGTGAACACCGTGACACCGGGTGCCTTTCGCGCACCAGGCAAGAACCCGAGCGCCTTCGCGCTTGAATGCGCGATGGATGAGCTGGCCATCGAGCTCGGGATTGATCCGGTAGAGTTGCGTCTGCGCAATGAGCCGGATGTTGATCCCGAAACCGGCAAGCCATGGTCGTCGCGGCGGCTCAGGGAGGCCTACGCCGTGGGAGCGGAAGCGTTCGGCTGGGCGCAGCGCAATCCCGTGCCGCGGTCGATGCGGGAGGGCCGCCAGCTGATCGGCTGGGGCATGGCCTGCGGGACTCATCCGGTCTATTCGAGCCCTGGTGAGGCGATGGTGAGAATCCTCGCCGATGGCTCGGTCGAGGTGCTGTCGAGTGCCATCGACATGGGTACGGGCACGTACACGATCCTCACGCAGACGGCCGCCGATGCGCTTGGCGTGCCTGTTGAACAGGTGACGACAAAGCTCGGGGACTCGCGCCTGCCCCGCGCACCGGTCGCCGGCGGATCTCAGCTTGCCAATCTGATGACCGCAGCCGTTCACACGACCGCACTTGCCGCGCGCGAGGAGCTGATTGCACTCGGTCTCACCGATCCCAACTCGCCTCTGCGCGATCGGGCCAACACCCTGATCATCGAAGGCGGGAGGATTGCGCCGCCGAGCGGCGATGGGATCAGCATTGCCGAATTAATGGCGGCGACGGGGCGAGACGTCCTTGAGGTGACCCGCGACACGTTGCCGAGGAAGGAGCGGTCGAGCGCCGATCGGCTGAAGTTCTTCACCACCTTGGGCGGAATGGAGAGAGGGACGAGCATCCCAAAGTCCCGGCACTCGTTCTGCGCCCACTTCGTCGAGGTGAGGGTGGACGAGGATTTCGGCACAATCCGTGTGTCGCGCCTCGTCTCCGCGCTCGATGCCGGGCGGCTTTACAATCCGAAGCTTGCTGACAGCCAGTTCAAAGGCGGCATCGTGATGGGGATTGGCATGGCACTCCTGGAGGAAGGCATCACCGACCCGCGCAATGGACGCATCTTGAGCGCAAACCTTGCAGATTACCGGATCGCGACGAATGCCGATATCCCGCACATCGAGATCATCTCGGTCGGAATTCCCGACTATGATGCGACACCGCTGGGTGGCAAGGCAGTGGGTGAGCTCGCGATTGTCGGTGTCGCGCCGGCGATCGCAAATGCCGTGTTCCACGCGACCGGCAAGCGCATCCGGCGTCTTCCGATCACTCTGGAAAGCCTGATGTGAGGTGATCTTTCGTCAGGCTCGATCGATAGGATCGGACAATGGTTGAATGCGCACCTGCCTCTCGAGATCTTGGCCTGGCGGATAGTGCACCGGCAGAGCCCGCGTTTGCTGGCGCCGCAACTCCGCTCGAGATCCTGCGGTTCATGGCGGAGGCAGAGTGGCGCGGTCAGCGCGCCGCCTTGGTCACGATCACGGGTCTCACAGGCTCTTCATCTCGACCCGTCGGGACGCTCATGGGTGTGGCCGAGGACGGTCGCTTCGCCGGTTCCTTCTCAGGCGGCTGCATCGAGGCCGCGGTTGTGGCTGAGGCCATGGAGGCAATCCGGGACGGACGGCCGCGGCAAGTCCGCTACGGTGCCGGCTCCCCCTATATCGATATCAGGCTCCCATGCGGCGGAGGTGTGGGCCTGCTGTTTCAACCCATGCCCGATCCGGACGTCATCCGGCAAGCACTCTCACGTTTGGAGGCAAGGCAACCGCTCGCCTTGGCTCAAGGCGCATCGGGCAGCCTGCACGTCCTGGCGGATAGCGCCCAGCCCCTGACCGGCTGGCGAGGGGAGACGTTCATCTCTTGGTACGCGCCATCCCTCAGGCTTGTTGTCGTCGGTCATGGTGCCGAGAGCCTGGCACTGGTCCAACTCGGTGTGGCTTCCGGGACCCAGATGACGCTTCTTACCCCGGATGAGCGTTTGATCGCGTCTGGCGTGCGACTTGGCGCTTGCACCGAGCTTCTTTCGACCGCGGGTCCATCGCCAGCCCTCGTGGCAGATCCCTGGAGCGCGGTCGTGTTCCTGTTCCACGATCATGCCTGGGAACCTTCGCTTCTCGAACAGGTGCTCACACAGCCCTGGTTCTTCATCGGCGCGATGGGCAGCCGTCGCACCCACACAAATAGACTGGAGCAGTTGCGCGAGCGTGGGGTAGCGGAAGAGGCTCTGACCCGTATTACGGCCCCGCTCGGCCTGATTCCATCCGCGCGCGATCCCATGACGCTGGCGCTTTCAGCACTTGCCCAGGTGGTTGATCGTTATCGTCTGGTTGCGCCCATGGAAGGAGGGGTTGCGTGGGAATCTCTACAGGATTGTACGCTAAGAGGTATGGGGAGGCGCTCCTGAGCAGGTAAGCGCCTCGAACCGGTCCGTGATTGACGGAAGAAGGCGTTTCGATTCCAGCGGAAGGATTGGCCGGGGTCTACTCCCACCGTCAACGCTTCGTCGACAAAGGCTGGGTAGGCTTGAGGGATGCCCGAACATCAGCCGAGGTGTTCCCCATGGCCGTGTCGCCCTCCATCCTCTCGCCCCAGCTTCGCGCCAAGCTCTTCAATCCGCCGGCCGATCATGATGAGGCTCAGCGTCGATACGCTCTCGCAGCGGAGGATCTTGCCCTCTGCAAGCGACATCGGCGTCAGCACAACCGCCTTGGCTTCGCCGTGCAACTTGCTCTGATCCGCGACCTTGGGCGTCCTTTGCGGCTCGCAGAACACGTGCCGGCCGCCATCGTGGAGATCGTCGGCGAGCAGATTGGGATCACGCCTGCCATCTTCGATCTCTACGCCCGGCGTGACGAGACCCGTCGGGAGCATGTCGGTGAGATCGTTGCCTCTCTCGGCCTGCGCACCATCCGCCAAGCCGATTACCGGGCCGCCATCACGGCCGGTGCCGTGGCTGCCGTCGCAACAGATATGGGCGAGCCCATCGTGCGGGCCATTATCGATGACCTGAAGCTCCGCCGCGTCATCGTCCCAGCCGCCCCTCTGGTCGAACGCTTTGCCCTGGCTGGCCGGGCCCTCGCGCGACGCCAAGCCCACCGCGACCTCATCCGCGGTCTCGATGCCGACACCTGCCAGCACCTCGAGGCATTGTTGACCGCCAGGGTCGAGGGTGATGGCCGTACTCTTCACGGCTGGATCGCAGAGGTGCCGGAAGGCCCAAAGCTGAAGAACCTGGTGGGCGTCGTGGATCGGTTGCGGATCTTGCGTCCGATTGATTTATCGGACGAGCGACGGAAGGCGATCCATGCCAACCGCTATGGCATGATGGCCCGTGAGGCGAAGATCACGCACGCAAGGCAGCTTCTGCGCTTCTCGACTGAGCGCCGGCTGTCCACCCTCGCGGCCTTTGTCATCGAGCGTCAGGCGGCACTCATAGATCTTGCAATCGAGATGTTTGACCGGATGCTGGGTTCGGCCCGCCGCCGAGCCGAGACGTCGCGGAAAGCACGCCTCGTCGAGCAGGCCGAGGCCCTGGCCGCCGTGGCCCGCACCCATCTGGTGCTGGGCCGTGTCCTCGTGGCGGCGATCGAGAGCGGAGAGAACCTGTCGCAGGCCGTCGAGGGGGCGCTCGGCTGGGACCGGCTTGCCACCAGCCTTGAGGCCGCAGCCATCGCCCTCGGCCCTGACGAGGGCGATGGCCTCGACGAGCTGATCGGGCGCCGCGCCTCCCTGCGTAGAGTCGCGAGAGTGATCTTCGATGCGTTTGTCTTTCGCTCGGTCAAGCCGCAAGATCCGATCTTGGCGGCCATTGAGATGCTGAGGGCGATCTACCACCGCGAGCGGGTCAGGCTGCCAGACCATGTTCCGACGGCGTTCCTGAAGCGGAGTTGGCGTCGGCACGTGAGGGCTGGGAGCGCCGGCTTCGATGCCCATGCCTATGAGGTCGCGGTGCTGGTGCATCTGCGCGATCGGCTGCGCTCCGGCGACATTTGGGTCGAGGGTAGCCGCGCCTACCGCACCTTCGAGGACTACCTTCTGCCCCAGCCGATCTTCGCGCTCATGCGGGGCGAGAACCGACTCGGTCTTGCGGTTCCCGATGATTTCCACATCTGGCGTGCCGAGCGCGCCGCGACCCTGGATCGGAAGCTGCGGGCGCTTGCGACCGCGGCGAAGCAGGATCTGCTCCCCGAGGCGAGCATCACGGCGGACGGACTGACCGTCTCACCGATCCGTCGCGACGAGCGGGATCAGGCACGGGTGCTCAGCGCCCGGCTGTACAATCTCATGCCGCGGGTGCGCATCACCGATCTGCTGGCCGAGGTGAATGGCTGGACCCGGTTTGCGGATCGTTTTATCCATTTCCGAACCGGCGAGGCCGCCGCTATGGACGAGCCTGCTCTCATGGGCGCGGTCCTGGCCGATGCAACAAACCTCGGCCTCGACCGCATGGCCGAAAGCTCACGTGGCGTGACGATCCACCAGCTCAATCTGATGATCGAGCGCTACATCCGGCCGGAGACCTACGCGGCCGCCGTGGCCGCCATTGTGAATGCCCAGCATGCCGAACCGCTCTCGACAATCTGGGGCTCGGGCACGACGGCCTCGTCGGATGGACAGTTCTTCCCGGCCGGCGGCCGGGGCGAGGCCACAGCCGACTACAATGCCCGCCATGGCTCCGAGCCAGGAGCGGTGTTCTACGACTTCCTGTCCGATCGCTTCGCCTCGTTCTACTCGAAGGTGATCCCCGCAGCGGCCAGTGAGGCGCCCCATGTGCTCGACGGCCTCCTGCACCATGAGAGCACGCTCGAGATCCACGAGCACGCCACCGACACGGCTGGCGCGGTGGAGAGCGTATTCGCGCTGTTCCACCTGTTTGGCTACCGCTTTGCTCCCCGCATTCGCGACCTCGGTGGCCGCAAGCTGTTCATCATTGACAAGCAGGCCGATTATGGGCCGCTCACACCATTGATCGGCGGTGCAGCCGACCTGCGGCTGGTCGAGGAGAACTGGGACGAGGTGTTGCGGTTGGCGGCGTCACTCCGAGCCGGGATAGTGCCACCTTCGGTAATGTTGAAGAAGATTGGAGCCTTTCCGCGCCAGAATGCGCTCAACAAGGCCCTGCGGGAGGTCGGCCGCCTCGAGCGCACCCTGTTCATGTATGTTACTTGGAATCCGGCTGAGCTGGTCGGGCCGCGAGTCTGGGGGCGTCGATGCCGTCCAAGTCGATCGAGGAGCGATTTCCCGCGCTGGCCGCGTGCCCGCCAGCGCTGGCCTGGCTTCGTATGCGCGCCGACCTTGGGCTGGCGCCGCGCACAGTCGATGCCTACGGCCGCGGCCTCGCCGAGTATCTTGCCTTCTGCGCCGCGCAATCGGTCAGCGTTGTCGATGCCGGGCGGGACCATGTCGCGCGCTTTGTGCGCGAGCTGACCGATCGGCCGTCGCGCCGCCCTGAGCTTCGTGCTTCCGCGCCGTCGCCGCCCCGGCTCGCCAACGCCACGATCCAGCAACGGCTGACGGCGGTGCGGCTGTTCTACGATTACCTCGTCGAAGAGGGCTTGCGCGTCACGAGCCCAGTCGGCCGCGGCCGCTACACACCCGGCGCACGTCCAGGAACCGCCCGGCGCGGTCTCGTGCCCCGCTACGTAACCCTGCCGTGGATCCCTGCCGTGGATCCCCAACGAGGACGGCTGGGCGGTGATCCTGGCGATTGCTGCCGCCGAGCCGATCCGCAATCGTACGATGCTCGCCTTTGCCTATGACGCAGGTCTTAGACGCGAGGAGCTCTGCGCCCTGCGGACCGACGACATCGATCCTGCACGCCGCATGCTGCGCGTGCGCGCCGAGACCACGAAGTCGCGCCGCGAGCGGATCGTGCCCTATTCGGCGCCGGCCGGCGAACTCTTGCGCGCCTATCTCACGCACCGCGCCAAGTTCAGTTCCGCCCGCGGTCCCTTGTTCCTGTCGGAGTCGCGCCGCAATCCGGCAGAGCCGATCACCCCTTGGACCTGGTCGAAGGTGGTGCGGCGCATCGCACTCGCCGCCGGCGAGCCCAACTTCGGCACGCACACGCTGCGCCACCTCTGCCTCACTGACCTCGCTCGCGCCGGCTGGGAGGTCCACGCCATCGCCACCTTCGCCGGTCACCGCTCGACGGAGACGACGCTGCGCTACATCCACCTGTCGGGCCGCGACCTCGCCGCCAGGCTTGCCGCCGGCATGGCGCAGCTCCACGAGCGGCGCATTGCGCTCTTGACCACAGCGCCGATGGGCACGGCATGAGCGCGCGTCCGCCGCTCCTCGACGTCTCCGGCTTCGACCGCTCGCCCGCGCTGTCGGCGGCCGAGCGCGAGGCTCTCATGGCGCTCGGCTGGGACCTGCGCCGCGGCCGCTGCCACGATGCGGACAGACCCGAGTGGACCGTGGTCGCGCGCCTTGTGGCGCCGCTCGACGCTGCTCGGCTGGCGATGCGCGACCTGCCCGATCCGCGATTCCATGTCCGCTCGGCACTCGACGCGGTCGGCCTGGTGCTGCATCGCTGCGCAGATCGGGGGACGACGTTCTGGACGTGGTCAGACGACGAGTGGGTCGCGCTGATCGGCAAGAACCGTGGTGCATTCCAGGCTCCGTGGCCGGGCTGGCTCGACCCGTCCGTCCGGCCGTGCCTTGGCTCCTATGCCTACTTCCTATGCGGCTTCGACGCCTTCCACTGCCTCGGATCCTTCAACCGCCTCGCGCTCATCTGGCGCGTGTTCGGGCGCGAGGCGGCTAACGGGGCGGTAGCCGAGGTGATCGGCACGCTGACGCGGCAGGGCTATCGCTCCGATGCGCGCGACCTGCGCACGCGAACCGTCGTCTGCGAACTCCTGTTGCGCAACCGCAGCCCGAGGCTCGCAGACCTGACCGACGAGGCGCTCGCCCGCCTTCGGGCCGATGCCGGCTTTACGGTGTGGGCAGGTGGGGCCCTTCACGGCGTCCACCGCGCGCTTGCCGCGCTCGGTTATGCCTCGCCGCCCGGGTTGCCGACGCGCGGGTGGCGCATGACGGTCGAAGGCGCGCCGGCGGCGTGGATGGAGGCCGTCGACCGCTGGTACGGCACCTCGACGCTCACCCCGGCGGTGCGCCGCGAGTACCGCGCGATCCTGGCCAAGGTCGGGCGCTGGATGACACAGGAACAGCCCGGTGTTGCAGCGCCGGGCGACTGGACGCGGGCCACCTGCGCCGCCTACGTCGCGCGCGTCGACCGCATGTTGATCGGCGACTTCGCGCAGCGGCGCTCCAGCATCGAGGCGCGCTCGGGCCTGCCGCTCGCGCCGACGAGCAAGGCGTCTTACATCTCGGTGGTCCGCGGCTTCTTCCGTGAAGGCCACGAGCATGGCTGGTGCCCGCCGCGCTTCGATCCATCCATTGCGCTGGTGACGCCGCGCGCGGTCAAGGCGTTGATCTTCCCCAAACCACGCATCATCGCCGACGATGCTTGGGCAAAGCTCGTCTGGGCGGGGCTCAACCTGACAGCCGACGACCTTGCCGCGCGCGGCATCATCGCCTATCCGCTCGCACTCGTCCGCGCCCTCGCGCTCACCTGGTTGTTCATCGGCCAGCGCAGCGACGAGATCGTGCGCCTGCGCGTCGGCTGCATCCGCTGGCAGGCCGACAGCACCGATCCGAGTGCGCCGCCTGTGTGCCTGCTCGACGTGCCCGTCCACAAGACCGGCCCCGCCTTCAGCAAGCCCGTCGATCCACTTGTCGGCCGCGCAGTCGAGGCGTGGGAGGCGGCAAGGCCCGCGCAGGCACCCATCCCTGATCGCAAGACGGGTGAGCCGATCAACATTCTCTTCGCCATTCGCGGCCGTGCGGTCGCCAATACCTACATCAACAAGTCCATCATCCCGCTGCTCTGCGCCAAGGGCGGGGTGCCGGACAGAGATGTGCGCGGCCGCATCACCAGCCACCGGGCTCGCGCCACCATCGCCAGCCAACTCTACAACGCGAAGGAGCCGATGACCTTATTCGAACTCCAGGCCTGGCTCGGTCACACCTCGCCCGAGACGACAAGACACTACGCGGCGATCACACCCAACACGCTGACGAAAGCTTATGGGGACGCCGGCTATTTCGCGCGCAACGTGCGCACGATCGAGGTGCTGATCGATCGCGAAGCCGTGCTGAGCGGCGCGGCCGCGGCCGGCGCGCCCTGGCAACACTACGATCTTGGCCATGGCTGGTGCAGCTACAGCTTCTTCGAGCAATGCCCACACCGGATGGCCTGCGCCAAGTGCGACTTCTACATCCCCAAGCCGAGCGCAAAAGCGCAGCTTCTCGAAGCGCACGAGGGCATGGACCACCGCCTCGCGGTCATCCCGCTCACCGATGACGAGCGCGCGGCGGTCGAGGGCGACCGCGAGGCGGTGGTGGCGCTCGTCGCCAAGCTCGCCGACACCCCGACACCGGCAGGACCGACTCCGCGCGACATCGCGGCGAGACCACGGACGCTCGGATGACGACCGCCTTCTGGCTGGTGGCGTAGCTCACCGGAGCAGGTTCGCTCGCCCGCGCGCTCCTCATAAGCGCTGTAGCGGGCGGGCGAGCCTGCGGGGTACGTCGTTGCCCGACGCCAGGCTCCCGACTGGCCGTAATCGGCGTGATCACTATCGGCACCTGGCTCGGCTACCCAGCCTTGACGCGCATATTCCACATAATGATCGAGTGGTATTCCGATCCTGCACTTCGGCGCCGTTGCCAGGCGGGCCTCAACAAGGGTGAGGCAGCCCATAAGCTGAAACGGGCTGTGTTCTTCCATGAGCGTGGCGAGATCCGCGACCGCTCGTTTGAAAGCCAAGCCTTCCGGGCATCCGGTCTGAACCTGGTCGTGAGCGCCATTGTCCACTGGAACACGGTCTATCTTGGACGAGCTGTTGATCATCTTCGCCGACAGGGGCGCATCATTCCGCCTGAGGTGCTCAAGCACGTATCGCCTCTGAGCTGGGAGCATATCAATCTCACGGGCACCTATGCCTGGGGCGAGCAGCCTGTGCTCGTGGATGGCTTTCGTCCTCTGCGCCTGCCCAAGCCGCTGGCACGTGCCGCATAGCCGTCCGTACAATAACATGACCCAGCCCTGGACCAGGTTCCCTGTCCGTTCTACCTTAGCGCTCAATCAGGAACACATCTTGCGCTGCCCCCAATTCCAGTGCGCTCAACTTGGGGTAACGTCGTGCGTGGCAGTACTCGGAGGATGCACCTTGCCAGACGCCGGTCACAGTCTCCCGTTTCGTGTCTGACGTGGGTCCTTCCTCTCCCATAAGAGGCAGACTGAGGCGCAGCCCCCAACTAGATGTCGAAACCTTCAAACGGTAGGTCACCGAGGTGGCGGAGTGGGCGCAACTACGACACCGTCTTGGCCAAGGCAATGGCGCTGCCCTCTCATACAATGGTGACGATGCGGGGCTTATTGATCAGATCCACACCGATTGCCCGAGGTGCGTGCATCGAAAGCATATGATTAATTCTTTGCTGCTCCTGCCATGCAGTAGACGCAGCCGAACCATGCTGCTTTTCGTCTAGTGTTAAGGAGTAGCGCAAACCATCTTTCCAGTAAGAACGATAAGAGGAAGCGCCTGAGGTTACGTTATCAGTATGAAAGACGGATCTATGGCCACTATCAATACCCGCATCGACTACTTTCCTAAAGATCAGAAGCCTTCCCATGCGGACTCGCTGCTTGGGTGGTTTTGGCTTTCGGCCATCAAGGTGCTGAAGGCGGTTAACGCAGCCGATGAAACTCGTTACACGCTCCGCCGGCAACGCTACGCCTCTCTCCTCGGATAAGCTATGGACTCTGCCATGGCTCACAGCCTTATAGCTCGCCCTTTGATCCTCCAAAGACCTGGACATGCCAGCCTGCCGGCTGGCTGTCATCGGCTGCAACTCAGCCGCTTCAACACCCAAAGGAGCAGATCGCTGTAAAAGTCACAGTTGCACGCCGTTTGGCTTGCGTCTGGGGCTAACCTCCTCGATCAGCTCCCTCGCGGCTGCGCTTTGGGCGGTAACGGCATCCTCATGGCCGTGGGATTGTTCTCCACTTTCCTGAAGTAACTCCATAAATCTGCAGCGCCGTAGCCTGGGTGATCCCTGTGGTCTGGGACTAGCCCCCGATCAATTTGGCGGGCCACATGACGAGCTGTGGGAACAGCACCATCAGGAACAGCACGACGAGCTGTGCCAGCAGGAACGGCCAGACGCCCTTCATCAGGTCTTCCATACTGATCTTCGACACCCCGGCCACCACGTTGAGCACCGTGCCCACCGGGGGCGTGATCAATCCTATGGAGTTGTTCACGATGAACAGCACGCCGAAATACACTGGATCGATGCCGGCCGCCTTGATCACCGGCATCAGGATTGGCGTCAGGATCAGGATCGTGGGAGTCATATCCATGGCCGTGCCGACAATGACCACGAGCACCATGATGGCAATCAGCAGCAGCGTCTGGTTGCCCATGAACGGCTCGAGCAGGTCGACCACGGAGGTGGCGATCTCCGACACTGTGATCAGCCATGCCGAGACCAGGGCCGCGGCCACCAGCAGCATGACGACGGCGGTTGTCTGAGCCGATGTCACAAAGACTGCAAACAGCTCCGAGAGCTTGAGTTCGCGGTAGACGAACACCGCTACGATCAGCGAGTAGACAGCCGCCACCACCGCCGCTTCGGTCGGGGTAAAGACACCGAACTTCAGGCCGAAGATGATGATGAAGGGCAGGATCAGAGCCCAGACACCCTCGCGCAGGGCCTGCAGGATCTCACGGGCGGACTTCTTGGGCGGGCTGACGATTGTTTCCTTGCGCACCTCCCACCACCAGGCGAAGGCCAAGCCGAGACCGAGCAGAATCCCAGGCACCAGACCGGCCAGGAACAGCTTGGTGATCGATACCCCGCCGACGACACCGAAGATCACAAAGCCGATGCTGGGCGGGATCACCGGCCCGATCACGCCGGACGCGGCGATGAGCCCACCGGAGAGCGGCTTGCTGTGGCCGGCTTTGACCATCATGGGCACGAGCAGAGCCGAGAGGGCCGCGGCATCGGCCACGGCCGACCCGGACAGGGCTGAGAGAATGCAGGCGGCCAGAATGGCCACATACCCGAGGCCGCCCTTCACGTGGCCCACCAGCGCCAGGGCAACGTCCACGATGCGCTTGGACAGGCCGCCGGTGTTCATGATCTCACCGGCCAGCATGAAGAACGGCACCGCCAGGAGTGGAAAGCTGTCGGCGCCGTTGATGATGTTCTGCGCCACGATCTGGGCGTCGAACAGGTCCATGTAGTACATCAGGGCGATGCCGCTGATGAGCAGGGCGTAGGCGATCGGCATTCCGATCGCCATGGTGCCGAGAAGGGAGCCGACGAAGATCGCGATGGTCATGACTGCACCTTCCGGGGTGTAGGTGCGGGGGTGGCGAGCTCGCTCTCGCGGCGGTCGCGCTCGGCCAGTTCGTGCTGGAGCGCCTCAAGCTCTTCCTGCTCTTCCGATTCCTTGACCATGACAAGTTCCTCATCAGAAAGCTTGCCAGTGATGGTGCGGTAGAGATCAGCCAGCAGGATCAGGCCGGTTGAGACACCGAAGACGATGCCAACGCCATAGAACCAACCGGTCGAGAGGCCAGAGGCTGGCGCGGCCACATCCCAGTTGATCAGGGTCTGCTCCCAGCTGCCCTGGAGCAGCAGCCAGGTGGCGTAGAGCATGAGGAGCTGGGTGACGATCAGGCAGGCGCGTTTGCCTACGTTGGGCAGGCGTCTCACGAGCATGTCGACCCCGAGATGGCCGTGCTGGCGCAGGGCCACGATGGCGCCGAGGAAGGTCAGCCAGACGAAGAGCCAGCGCGAGACTTCCTCCGAGACGGTGATGCCTGAGTTGAAGGCGTAGCGCAGCACCACATTGCCGAAAACCAGAACGACCATGATCGCCAGGAAGAGGGCAATCAGGACCTTCAGCAGCTTGAAGTAGCCTTCCACGATCATGTGCATCGGCGTTTCCTCTGTCTGGCGTCCTTATTGTTGTTGTTGGAGTGGACGCGTTACATCGATTGAAAGTGTCGTCTCATCCGGTTTGGATCGGGCTCAATGCCGGAGGATAGGTCACCTATTTTTGCTGCCTGACCTTCTCGATCTCGGCATGAGCCTGAGTGACTAACGCGTCCCCGACGTCTTTCGTGTATTTGTCGATCACGGGTTTGACCTTCTCGCGCATCTTCGCGAGCTCGTCGGCCGGGATCTCGTTGAATACCATTCCCTTAGTCTTCAGCTCGGCGAGCGATGCGGGACTTGATTCGCGACTAACCGCCCGCTCGTAATCGCGAGCCTCTCCGCACGAATCCTGCAGGATCTGTTTTTCATCGCCGCTCAGCTGGTCCCAGAACTTCTTGCCGACGAGGACAACAACGGCACCGTAAATGTGCTGGGTAGGGCTTAAATACTTCTGAACCTCATTGATCTTGCTTGTCAGAATGGTCGTGTAAGGCCCTTCTTGCCCATCGACCGCCTTGGTCTCAAGCGCCGTGTAAAGTTCTGTAAACGGCATTGGCACGGCGTTTGCGCCGAGCGCGTTGATTGTGTCGAGAAACACGGGGTTCTGAATGGTGCGAACTTTCAGCCCTTGAATGTCCTCAAGCTTGGTCACAGGGCGTCTGCTGTTGCTGATGTTGCGGAAGCCGCTTTCCCAATAGCAAAGGCCGGTCAGACCCTTGGCAGGAAGTTTATCAAGTAACTGCTTTCCAACCGCGCCATCCAGAACTGCGTCTGCCTCTTTCTCGGTGGCAAAGAGATATGGAAAGTCAAACAGAGCAAACTCTTTCACGGTGCCGACAACGGCCGAGGTCGATGTCACGGCCATTTCGAGAACACCGCCCTGAGCGGATGAGATTGAAGGAACCTCAGCCCCCAGCTGACCCGCGGGATAGCCCCGCACCGTGATCTTGCCATCGGTTTTTTCGGCCACGAGGTCCGCAAATTTGGTCACCCCAAGCCCAAAGGGGTGATCCGCGGCCGTGCCGTAGCTGACCTTGATCGTACGCTGTTTGATTTCGGCGGCCCCCACATTGGCAGCAACAAGGGCCACACTCAGACCTATGAGACCCGATAAGCTGGTCCTGGTCGTTGTCTTCATGGCAAATCCTCCCGATTGGTTCATGATCGTCATCCGACGTCAGCGGTTCGCAACGACCTTTCAGCAGACCTTTATGGTCCGCAGATCAGAATGTGAGTTGGACCTTCATGGCCTGGGAGCGGTCTGACGCCAGAGTGAAGGCATCCACCGCGCGCTCGAACGGAATTGTTTGGGTGAGCAGGGGCTTCACATCGACGAGGCCCTTGCCCATGAGATCGACGGCAAGCCGGAACTCCTCGTCGAACCGGAACGTCCCGCGGATTTGGAGCTCCTTCGCCACGATGATGTTGATGGGCAACTTCATGTCGCCGCCGAGGCCCAATTGGACAGTCACTCCCCCAGGGCGCAGAGCGTCGAGGGCCCCTCGGAGTGCGGCTTCATTACCTGAGGCTTCGAAGAGAACATCGAAGGTTCCCTTCTCTTGGGTGTAGGGTGCCAGTCCCTGCGGATCCTCGGCCACGTTGATCGTCTTTGTCGCTCCAACCTGCCTTGCGATCGACAGCGGGTAGGAACTCACATCTGTGGCAACAATCTCTGAAGCGCCAGCATATCGCGCCGCCACAACGGCAAGGGTCCCGATCGGGCCGCAACCGGTCACAAGAACCTTTGCTCCAAGCAGTGAACCAGCTTGGCGGGCAGCATGCAGACAGACTGCAAGCGGCTCGGCCATCGCGGCCGCCGCCATCGTCATCGTCGGCGCAATCGGGATGGCTTGGCCCTCATCCACCGTGATGCGTTCGCGGAAGCCGCCCTGTACATGTGGGAACCGCATGGCGCTGCCCATGAACCGCATGTTGAGGCACTGGTTGTGCTGGCCGGCGCGGCAATAGCGGCAATCGTTGCAAGGCAGGCTCGGGTTGACGGCGACTCGCATGCCTCTCGAGACCAGAGAGACGGCACTGCCGACTTCATCGACGGTGCCGGCAATTTCGTGTCCCAGGGCCATGGGCTCCTGCACCCGGACCGTTCCAAAGCCCCCATGATTGTAATAATGCAGGTCCGATCCGCAAATGCCGCCGGCTTCGATCCGAACCCGGACATCATGCGGTCCGAGCGGGGGGACCGTGACTTCCTCGACCCGAAGGTCTTTGGGGCCATGAATGATGACGCCGCGCATGGACTTTCCTCCTCTTGCCGAACTTAAGTTCGGCTTTTCATCGTTCAGGTTGAACCGCCGGTCAGGCTCTTGTCAGAGCACTGCCAGCATGCCTCCATCCACATAGATGATCTGGCCATTGACGTAGTCGGACGCTGATGACGCTAGGAACACAGCGGTCCCGATGAGCTCATCCGGCTTACCCCAGCGCTTGGCCGGTGTTCGGCCCTTGACCCAGGCATCGAAGGTTGGGTTCTCAACCAGCGCCTGGTTCATGTCGGTCAGCATGTAGCCGGGCCCGATCGCATTCGCCTGGATCCCACTCGCTGCCCATTCGGCCGTCATGGCACGGGTCAGCATCTTGATGCCGCCTTTGGCCACCGTGTACGGGGCGACCGTGGCACGGGCGAGTTCGCTCGTCAGCGAGCCGATGTTGATGATCTTGCCGCGGCCGCGCGGGATCATCCGCTTCGCCGCTTCACGCCCGACGACGAACGCGCTGGTGAGATTGGCTTCAATCACCTTGCGCCACTCGTCGGTCGCGAGTTCGACCATGGGCTTGCGCAGCTGGATGCCGGCATTGTTGACGAGAATGTCAATCTCGATGCCTTCCGCATCGAACCGTTCGAAGGTTGCCGTCACGGCCGCTTCGTCGGTGACATCGAAGCGAGCCTCATGAACCGTGTACCCGGCAACCTTCATCTCGGTTGCGGCTGCGGTTAAGCGCCCTTGGTCGGAGCCATTCAGCACGACCGTTGCGCCAGCTGCAGCAAGACCCTCGGCCATCGACCGTCCGAGGCCCCGGGAGGCTCCGGTCACAAGGGCGGTGCGGCCCGCAAGGGAAAACAGGTTTGTTGACATGGCACAGACCTCACGGTTCCGAGCGGCGCACGGTCAGATCGGAGCGATCGAAGACGGCGGGCAGGAGTTCGACGCCAAGGCCCGGACCCTCCATCGGGTACACATAGCCGTTCTTGATCGTCGGAACAGTGGTCACCAGCTCCTTGTACCAGCCCGTATAGAAGGCCCGTACCGACTCCTGGATTAGGGTATTGGGCTGGCTGAAGGAGGCGTGGATCGCGGCGGCAAAGCCGACCGGGCCGATGCAGTCGTGGGGCGCAAAGGGGCGGTGCCATGTCTCCGCCAAGGCAGCGATCTTGCGACCTTCCGTCAGGCCGCCGGTCCAGCACAGGTCGACCATCACCACATGGGCGGCATCCCGCTCGAGCATCTCCTTGTATGGCCACCGCGAACCAAGCGTCTCACTGGCGCAGACCCAGACATCGGTCGAGCGCGCGTACTCGGCGAGCGCCTGAGGTGAGTTCATGCGGATCGGATCCTCGAACCACATGGGAGCATAGGGTTCGAGCGCCCTTGCGATCTTCTTGGCCGTTGGCAGATTCCACAACGAGTGGAACTCGACCATGATGTCCATCTTGTCGCCGACGGCTTTCCGGATCTTCTCAAACGGCGCAATCGCCGTCTTCATCTGCTCCGCGGTAATGTAGAGACCGTTGTTCTCGATGGCAGCAGGATCGAACGGCCAGATCTTCATGGCCGTGATCCCGCTCTCCAGAAGATTCTCCGCCAATGCATCAGCGTTATTCATGAAGCCGTCGAGATCCTCGAAGGGCCCCCCAGCCTCGCCCAGGTTCCAGTTGGACACCGGCTTGATGTTCGTTGAGCGGACATACTTGTAGCCCGCGCAGGTGTTGTAGATGCGCAGCTTGTCCCGGCACAGGCCGCCCAGCATCTGATGGACCGGCTGACCACAGACTTTGCCGAAGACGTCCCACAGCGCGATGTCGATCGCCGAGGCAGCCCGGTACTCGGCTCCCGTCGACGACTGGGCCATCGGGAGGTTCACCATGTCGCGGTGAATGGCTTCGATGTGCAGCGGATTGCGCCCGAGAAGGCGTCCTGCCAGTGTGTCATGGATGTGGGCTTCCACTGCGCCGGCGCCGTAGAAGGTCTCACCGAGGCCGATAACCCCGCTGTCGGTGTGAACGCGAACCCAGAGGACGTTCGCGAATTCCTCAGTTCTCAGGGTCTCAATTGCTGTGATTTTCATTGGCGGCCTCTCAAACCTATAGAATTTCCGTCGCTTCAAATGGCGAATTCGATCCGTGGTGCTGGAGCGTCGCTGTTCCCTTGCCCGCAGCATTGATGGGCCCGAGCATTGACAGACGAGGCTCTTGCATTCGGTCCGCGTTAAGTTCCAGCGCCGAACTGAATTCTCTTATTCGGCGCTGGAGACTCATGACCTCACTGGGAAGCGCGCACCTTCTGGAGTTCCGCCGTCAGTTCCTGGACGAGGGCTCCGCTGATGGTCGTGTAATGCTTCTCGGTCACCGGCTTCAGCTTCTCTCGCATGCGGGAGCGCTCCTCGGATGAGATCTCGGTGATCGTCATACCCTTGCTCTTCAGCTCTTCCGCAGCCTTGGCATCCAGGGAGCGCGAGGTCTCGCGCTCATAGGGTTGCGTCTCTTTGGCCGCATCGAGCAGGAGCGTACGCTCGTCATTAGACAGCTGATCCCAGAACTTCTTGCTCGCGAGCACGAGGAGGGGAGAGTAGGCGTGACGGGTGTTGGACGCGTACTTCTGGACCTCGTAGAACTTGGTCACCTCGATCGATACGAAAGGGTTCTCCTGACCATCAACCGTCTTGGTTTCGAGAGCGGTGTAGAGCTCAGGGAACGGCAGGGGCACCGCGTTGGCACCGAGAGTCGTGAAGGTGTCGATGAACACGGGGATCTGCTGCACCCGGATTTTGAGGCCCTGAATGTCTTCCATCTTTGCCACAGGCCGCCTGCTGTTGGTCAGGACGCGGAAGCCGTGGTCCCAATAGGACAATCCCACCAGCCCCTTTGTCGGAAGCTTCTCGAGCAGTTTTTTGCCCACTGGGCCGTCGAGGATGGCGTCAGCCTCTTTGAAGTTGTCGAAGAGGAAGGGAGTGTCGAAAATCCCGAAATCCTTGTCCATGCCGGTGAGGAGCCCGGGGCCCATCATCGACATCTCGATCGTGCCACCCTGCATGGCGGAGGCGACCACTACCTCACCGCCGAGTGTTCCGCCGGCATAGACCCGGACCTTGAGCTTGCCGCCGCTCTTCTGGTTCACGACGTCGGCAAACCGCTTGGCCCCCAGGCCATGAGCTGACTCCGGCGTGTTGGCGAGTGCCAGCTTGATCGTGCGCTCCTTGATCTCCTGGGCGGATGCGAAGCTGGCAGACAGGACGGCGGATGCCAGCAGGGCCGTTCCCGAGATCGTTCTGAAGTAGCCGTTCATCTGTGTCTCCTCTGTTGTGGCTGTGATGGTCCGCACTCTTGGTGGTGCGATTGGGCGGCTCGGCGAAAAGCTTGGCGGCCTTGCAATTCTCGAGAGTGAGGTGAACTATAAACACATTGTAAAATATCACAACATGTTTGTGAGCCCTCGCACGAATTAGCGGCATACGCTTTCCAGAACCTCAACCATTGACCAGGCCATGGCGCCGTATAAGGGCGGCAGTCCATGGAGCATCGACATTGGCACTCCAAGTCGTGGCGGATAGGCGCTCATGCGGACTGAAGCCATGGAGTTGATAATCTTCCTAGCCAAGGGCGATCTGGATCGAGCGGTGCAGGCCGTAAAAGATTATGTCGGCGGGCACGAGCAGGCGGTGCCAGATCATGGAAAGATGGCGCCCAGGCTTTTCTAGAGCTGGTGGAGGAGGGATAACGGAGTACCGGGCATGGTTCCGAGACTAGCGTGGAACCAGCCACACCAAGTTCTTCACCCCTCTCAATCCTCCCAGCATCAATGCTGGTTTCCACCTTTCCCTTACTGCTCGGCCTCGATGGCACTAATGAGATCCATGCCGTTCTTCTCAGCGTAGGCCTTGCTGACCGGCTCGTAGACCACCTTCCGGAACGGAGCCAGATCAGGCTGCTCCACCACTTGGAAGCCTATCTTCTTCAGTTCCTGAATGATCCTGCCGCTATCCTTCGCGTTGAAGTCGCGTTGGTAGGCTGCCGCCTCGCGCGCTGAATCGACAAGGACCTTCTGATATGCGGGGGGCATCTTGTCGAACCGAGCCTTGTTCATGATTGCAAGGGTCGGCGAGTAAGCATGGTTGGTCAGGGTCAGAAACTTCTGCACTTCATAGAATTTAGAGGACCAGAACACGGGCAATGGATGCTCCTGGGCATCGAAAGCACCCGTCTCCAGCGCTGTATAGAGTTCTGCGATCGCTAAGGGAGAGGGGTTCATCCCCAGCAGCTGCAATGCCTGAATGTGATAGGGATTAGGCGTACTACGAACTTTCAAGCCCTTTGCATCATCGGGTGTCACGACTGGCCGTTTGTTGTTTGTAAGAACGCGCCATCCGTTCTCAAAGTAGGCCAGCCCTTTCAGGTTGTGCTTGCCAAGTTCGTCGAGCAGGCTTTGGCCGACCTTACCGTCAAGGACTTTGTACGCATGACTAGAGTCACGAAAGATGTACGGCAATTCGAGCCCTGCAGTCTGGGGCACGATGCCGTTGAAATTCGTTGAGCCGGAAATCACCAGATCGATGGAGCCGCCACGCGTGAGATTGATCATTTGCTGGTCGTTGCCAAGTGAACTCCCGGCAAAGACAGTGATCTCTACGTCACCCTGGGTTCGTTCCTTGACAAGCTCCGCGAACTTCAGAGCTGCCACGTGTTGTGAGCTTTCAGCTGAAGTTGCATGTCCGAGCCTGAGTTTGAAGTTCGCGGCAAGTGCCGTTGCGGTGCTCGAAAGCACCATTACGCAGCTGATCACAACGCTCAATGTTTTCATCTTCTTTCCTCCATTGGTGAATTACCGGCCGGGCTCCTTCTGATGTGAGTTCTGGCAGGTGCTATCTGTCGTGGGTTAGTCTGTCTCCCCAAACGACATTCTTGCAGGCGCGACCGGAGGTCCGCCTCATTACATTGTCCGCAATTGTACGTTGACGGCGCTGGATGGTGCCATTGGTCCAGCCAGACATATGTGGTGTCATGACCACGTTGGACAGTTCGTGAAACGGCAAAGACGACGGTAGAGGAGCAGGTCGGTCCGGTGATGGGTATGAGTACCAGGTATCAATGACTCCACCCGCAATTTGGCTGCTTTGCAGAGCGTCGAACAGCGCCTGCTCGTCGATGGTTGGTCCGCGGCCGACATTGATGACGACGGCTGAAGGACGCATAGCTGCGAATGCCTGCGCATCTATAATGCCTTTGGTGTCGTCTGTGAGTGGGACGGAGACGACGAGATAGTCGACCGAGCCCCAGAACTCAGGCAGCTGATCAAGCGTGAACGCCCGATCGACGAGTTCAGAGGAGTTGACCGGACTGCGGTTCGCGACGTTTACGACCATTTCAAATGCTTTGGCCCGGGTAGCGATCGCTTTGCCGATATGGCCGAACCCAAGCAGCCCAATGGTCTTTCCAGCCATTTCGTCATGGACGCGCTCGGGCGAGCCTGACCAGTAGGCCCACTCACCTTGACGCAGGCGCTGATCGGCGTCCACCAGGGGAACATGCCGCGCCAATATGGCAGCCATGACGTACTCGGCAATAGCCTGCTCGTGCCCGAAGCAGTTGCAGACAACCGCCGAAGATGGCAACGCCGAGAGGTCGACAGCGTCGTAGCCTGCTCCAGGCACGTGGAACAGTTTGAGTTTCGCCGGGTAAGGCAAAGTCTGGTTGAATTTTACGCCAACGATTACATCGGCTTCAGCGTAGGCTTTCCGCTCTGCATCCGTCGTAAGAGCGTCCGGGAGCACAATGATCTCGGCCTCACCGTTGTACAGGGTGGAAAATCCCTTGCTGAACGAAGCTGCATTCTCACCATGAAAAACAATTCGCATGTCAGCCTCTAACAAACGGTTTGATCGGTGCCGTGACGTATAAGCGGGGAGCGAGGGGTAAGCTCCGCTCTATTGGATGAGACGTGCGATCGAAGAAGATCCAACTGAGTGCCTGCGGGGCCATTGGGCCGCTGTAGGCTTCCGGCTTTTCACGGCTGGAGTGGTGAGTGCTGGCACTGCTCTGCGTGTCACCTTGCTTCTCCCTCAGCCTGGGGCTCCTTTGCCTGTCCCCAATGCATGGGAGTCATATTTGAACATATTGTGATATTTTACAAGAGGGATTATTATGACTCCTGGGGCACACCTATAGCCCTATCCGGGGACGCGTTTTAACGGAGAAGCGAAGCTATGAGGCGCTATCATCCCGAGCCTCTTACTCTAGGAGGATTCAAGCCTTTTGGACAGGTAGATACCTATGAGGGCAAGGTCGGGCAGCATCTCGTTAACGCCGCTTTCGAACGCAGTGCGGGAGCAGGACATCCGATACTCTCGGTCGTGACCCTGGAGAGCGCGGCAAGCTTCCCCTTAATCTTGCGGCGCCTTGAGCGTCATCCACACTCAGCTCAGACCTTTCTCGCGCTGACAGGAGCGAGATGCCTTGTTGTAGCCTGTGAGAACAGCCAGGATGGGAGTCCCGATCTAGAGACGCTTAGGTCCTTCATCATTTCTCCCGCACAGATCATTACGTATCGCCGCGGAGTTTGGCACCACAGTGTCACTGTGCTTCAAGCGCCATCGACGTTTGCGATGGTCATGGCCCAGACTGGGCGCGCGGATGACACTGAGTTCTTCGACCTTGTAACTCCAATGGAGATCACGGTACCTCATCGAGATGGTAGCACGGCTAAGGTTCCCATTTCGTCACGTCAATGAGCGTCAGAAGGGATTTGGGACGACTGAAGCTTGGCGGTTAAGCAGGGAGCGCCCCAGAAGTGACGTCGCTATATATCTGGAAGGTTGTCCAACCCGTTTCTCTCCCAACATTCCAGCCGGACCACTGCATGGAAACGGAACAGAACCACTTGCAATATTTTGTAAAATGTCACAACATCTTTCTAGACGCTTTTTAAGATTATTCTTGGTCCGACGACGAGCACAGGGAGAGGTTCATGGCTGGCCGCAAGCAGACGCGACTGAAGCTAGCAACAGCGGACAAGGCCTCCGAGGCGCCACCCCGCCGCAGCAACCGCATCAATCTCTTCGAGCTTGCCTATGAGCGGATCGAACATCTTATCGTCACCTGCGAGCTCAAGCCTGGCCGTTTCCTGTCGATCCAGGACCTGCAGGAAATGACTGGCTTTAGTCGCACGCCCGTGCATCAGGCCGTGAGCCGACTGGCAGATGACACGCTCATACTCATCCGGCCGCGGCACGGCGTTCAGATTGCTCCGATTGACCTCGCCCGCGAGCGGATGTTGTTGCAGCTCCGGCGGGACATCGAGCGGTTCGTGATCCGCCTGGCGGCCGAGCGGTCAGGACCGTCGCACCGTAACCAATTTCTGCACATAGAACGCCTCCTGCGCGAGCGGCGGGACAGCATGACGGTCGAAGAGTTCAACGTCCTCGACCGGCGCATCGACAAGCTGATTCTAGCTGTGGCCGGGGAACCGTTCCTGGAACACACCGTGCGGCCGCTTCACACGATCTTCCGCCGGATCGGGTGGGTCCATCATCGTCACATCAAGGGGGAGACGGGCCTGCAGACCACGATCGATTGCCACCTTGCGGTCCTCAATGGGGTCGCCAACCGGCACATCAATGAAGCGGCGGCGGCATCCGACGTGCTCATCGACTTCGTCGACAGCATGTTCGATGTCATGGAACGCGAAATTGACCCGTCGCTTCTCGATTGCAGTCTCGAGCCACTGATCGTGCCACGATAAGGGTCAATGGCGTGCGAGCATCTCCATGCCTGAGCCAGTCGTATGCGATGACGCCGTTGATCCAACACAATGGCATGATGCCATTTCGCAGACTGTTCTGATGGAGAGATGACGGTGTCCCGGATCGCTTGCATCGGCGAGTGCATGATCGAGCTCAGGGAGGAGGCAGACGGCCGCCTGTCCCGCGGCTATGGTGGGGATACACTCAACACGGCCGTCTACCTGGCACGCCTGGGAGGTCGCGTTGACTATGTAACCGCACTTGGGGACGACCCGTGGAGCGATGAGATGATCGCCGGGTGGCAGTCCGAGGGCATCAGGACTAATCTGGTGTTGCGACTACCAGAATGCCTGCCAGGTCTGTACGTCATTCAGACGGACGCAAGCGGAGAACGGCGCTTCTCGTACTGGCGCGACAGTGCCGCGGCGCGCTTGCTGTTCGAGCATCCTGAAACGTCAGCCATCTCGGAAGCACTGACGGGCTACGACCTGCTCTATTTCTCCGGTGTCACCCTGTCGCTCTACGGGGAGATGGGACGCCAGCGGTTGTTTGAGATCCTCGACAACGCTCGCCAACAAGGCTGCCGGGTTGCATTTGACACCAACTTCCGACCGCGGAGCTGGCCGGATCGGCTCGCAGCACAGGCTTCCTACGAAGGCGCTTTCGACCGCACGGATATTGTGCTTGCCTCGACCGAGGACCTCGACTTGCTGTTTGGCAGCGAGGGCAAAGGGAAACTTCTTCGTCTTGGATCATCCGCTGAAATCATCCTGAAGCTTCCGGAGCTCGCTTGTCGGGTCTTGAGCCGCGGCATGGATCTGGTGGTCAGGGCAGATCCGGTGGCACGCGTCGTCGACACGACGGCTGCAGGCGACAGCTTTGCTGCTGCCTATCTCGCCACGCGCCTCGCTGGTTCCGACCCGGCGATCGCCGCCGCTGCGGGCCATCGCTTGGCAGGGGCCGTGGTTCGGTATTCCGGCGCCATCATTCCGCGCGAACGAATGCCCGCAATGACTGGTTCAAAGGCCTCTCCTTTGAAGGAAAATGATCCATGAAGTCTGTCTCTGGGCCCGTAGAGATGCCTCGGCAGGACCGCTTGGCCGCACTCCTTCGGGATGCTCCGATCGTTCCCGTCATCACGATCGAACGCGTCGAGGATGCCGTTCCGCTCGCCCAGGCGCTGGTCGCCGGTGGCCTGCGCCTTCTTGAGATCACATTGCGCACGCCTGTGGCGCAGGAGGCTGCCGCTGCCATCGTAACCAACGTATCGGGAGCGATCGTTGGCGTTGGCACGGTCGTCTCGGAGCGAGACCTGGTTCTTGCTTCCGAATTGGGGGCCCAGTTTGCTCTGAGCCCTGGGGCTACTCCAGACCTGCTCGACGCCGCAGCAGCGTCCAATCTGCCCTTCATACCGGGGATAGCGACAGCCACTGAGTTGATGGCTGCTCTCGCACGCGGCTTTGACATCGTAAAATTCTTCCCCGCGGTTCCGACGGGAGGCATCGGCGCCCTTGCAGCCCTCGCTGGTCCGTTTCCCCAGGCACGCTTTTGTCCAACCGGCGGAATTGGCGAGGCAAATGCGTCAGAGTGGCTCGCCCAGCCAAACGTCATTGCTGTTGGGGGCTCCTGGCTCGCTCCCACCGACGACGTCAGGAATGGCGCCTGGCTCGCAATCACCAACCGCGTCCAGCGGACGCTCGCCCAGATCTCTGGGTTCCATAAGGGTCTGAACGAAGTGCCTCGCTGAAGTCCCCCACGCCAAGCAGATTGGAGATCCCGGCTATGATCAACTCCGAAGCTCTCAAGCAGCTCTTCCCCTCTGAAGAAGAAATCTCCTCGGAGCACCGTCCGCCTTCCCCGGTTCATCAGCGCAGTTACCTCGTGAATGGTGAGCTGAAGGCCTGGAACGGGCCTGTCGAAACGGTGCGGTCCCCGGTGTGCGTGCGTGGCCGGGATGGCTCACTGGAGCAGATCGAGCTCGGGAGCTATCCCGTTGGGGGAGAGCCGGAGGCAGAGGAGGCCCTGGCCGCGGCAGTGGCGGCTTACGATGAGGGCCGAGGTGTCTGGCCGACGATGACGGTCGCCGACCGCATCGCCTGCATGCAGAACTTCACAAACCAGACGATTGCCCGCCGGCAGGAGGTCGTCAGCCTCCTCATGTGGGAGATCGGCAAGAGCCAGGCCGATTCCGAGAAGGAGTTCGACCGAACGGTCGACTACATCCGGGCGACCATCGAGGCGCTGAAGGAGCTCGATAACAGCAACTCGCGCTTCCACATCGTCGAAGGCACGATCGGGCAGATCCGGCGCACCCCGCTCGGGGTCGTGCTGTGCATGGGCCCGTACAACTATCCACTCAATGAGACCTTCGCCACGCTGATCCCGGCGCTGATCATGGGCAACACCGTCGTCTTCAAGCCGCCGCGGTACGGTGCACTGCTGTTTCATCCGCTACTTGAGGCGTTCCAGAGCGCGTTTCCGAAGGGCGTCATCAACACCGTGTACGGGCGTGGCTCCGTGATCGTGCCCCGCCTGCTGGATTCCGGGAAGGTGAACGTGCTGACCCTCATCGGATCGAGCAAGGTCGCCGATCATCTGAAAAAGCTGCATCCGAAGGCACATCGTCTGCGGGCGATCCTAGGCCTCGATGCCAAGAATGCCGCCATCGTTCTGTCGGATGCCGACATCGAGCTGACCGTTAAGGAATGTCTCCTCGGAAGTCTGTCGTTCAATGGCCAGCGCTGCACAGCCCTCAAGATGCTGATTGTTCATCAGTCGGTCGTCGAGCCTTTCCTGCGCCGATTTACGGAGGAGCTGGGCAAGCTCAAGGTCGGCATGCCTTGGGAGAAGGGGGTGAGCATCACGCCGCTGCCAGAGCCTGGCAAGGTCGATTACATGACCCAGCTTGTTGAGGACGCCAAGGCCAAGGGAGCCCGCGTTGTCAACGAAGGTGGCGGAGCGGTTTGTGGAACCTTGTTCTATCCAGCAGTTGTCTATCCCGTAAAGGATGGCATGAAGCTTTACCGGGAGGAGCAGTTCGGGCCGGTTGTCCCCGTGATGCCGTTCGAGGATCTCGAAACAGCTCTCGAATATGTCATCACATCCGAACACGGGCAGCAGGTCAGCATCTTCAGCTCGAGCCCCGACCAGATCGGTCGCCTCGTCGATCCGCTCGTCAATCAGGTCTGCCGCGTCAACATTAACTGTCAGTGCCAGCGTGGGCCGGATGTGTTTCCGTTTACTGGACGCAAGGACTCAGCCGAGGGCACGTTGTCCGTCACCGATGCTCTGCGCTCGTTCTCGATCCGCTCCATGATCGCCACCAAGCAGACAGAAGCCAACAAGCAGTTGCTGGACACCATTGTGACCGAGCACAAATCCAACTTCATCAACACGCGGTTCATCTTTTGACGGGTACTGCATTGGGGTGGAACCGAAGGTAGCCGATCATCTCGATGAATGAACCTGCCATCCCTCGCGACCGGCCGCTGCGTGGCATCGTCCTCATGCTGGCCGCGCTGGCCTTCTTCTCCTGCTCGGATGCGGCCTCCAAGCTCATGACCGCGACCCTGCCCGCGGTTGAGGTGGCGTGGCTGCGGTTCTGCGTGTTCACCCTCCTGATGCTGGGGACTGCGGTCGGCACGGGACAGGCACATGCTCTCCGCTCCAAGCGACCGATCCTGCAAACCCTGCGGGCGCTCGGTGTGCTCGGCTCGTCCATCTTCTTCATCATGGGACTGGCCTTCCTGCCGATGGCCGAGGCCACGGCCATCGCGTTCATCTCGCCGATGATCGTGACCGCCCTTTCGATCCCGATCCTCGGAGAGGTGGTCGGGTGGAGGCGCTGGAGTGCCGTCGTGGTAGGGCTTCTTGGCGTTCTTATTGTTGTGAGGCCTGGAGTAGGCGCGTTCGATCCGGCTGCGATCCTGCCCATTCTGTCGGCTGCCAGCTGGGCTGTTGCCCTGGTGGTGACGCGCAAGATGAGCGTGGCCGACGGTCCCCTGGTCTCCCTGGCCTATGCAGCGGTCATCGGCTTGCTGGTCACCTCAGCTCTCGTACCATTCGCGTGGGTGACGCCGGGGTGGCATGAGGTGGGTCTGGCGCTCGTCACGGGTGTAGCCTCCACCGCTGCGCAATGGCTGGTCGTGCTGGCGTTCCAGCAGGCGCGCGCCTCCGTCCTCGCGCCGTTTTCCTACAGCCAACTCGTCTGGTCCGGACTCCTAGGCCACATCATATTCGGCAACGTGCCGGACGAATGGACGCTGGCTGGTGCGAGCGTGATCATCACCAGTGGCCTCTACACCGCCCATCGCGAGCGCACGGTTAGGGTGTCGTCTGCTCTTGCAAAGTAGATCAGTGCACAGAGCAGATCTCTGCGCTGCTACCACCTGAGCCAGCTGGCGCCCAGCGCCTATGACCTTCTCCTGCATGACACCATCATTGCCAGCGTTGTCAGGAACGGCTCACGCCAACCCTACACCTGGACCGCCGAGTTGTTGGAGGATTTGCCACGGAACAGGCGGCCCTTGCCCTTCCGGAAGAGTGAGCATGATTTCTCATCCCTGGACGAGTTATGCGCCTGGCTCGGCCACCCGCTGGTGAAGACCAACAACCGGCATACCGCCTCTCAGGGCGTGTGAGATTGCAGCGGCTTCGCTGTGAATCCCTTCGCCGTATAGGAATCCAGCTCATCCGTGCGCACTCTGAAAGCGCCCCGGCTGAGGCGCTGTCTCATGCCTCAATCAGGGCGCTCGCGGGCCAAGGGAATGACGCCCATCGTCGATGGAGGCCGCTCATAGGAGGCGACAATCACGCATGCCAGCCCCGTCCTGGCCGGCGTAGCGCAATGACACCAGCGTGCTAAGGGTAGCAGCCTTCAACCATAGCACTTCGCAATTCATCGGAATGACTGATCCTCAGATCTTCGCCTTTCTGGTGATGCCGTTTTTGTTCGCCCTGAGCTGCTGCATGGTGGTCTTCAGCAGCCGGAAATCGGAATCGGACAACCCCGCTGATCCGCCCGCACCAAGGACCAGGCCGAACGCCTACACGCGCAAGTCCCGACAGCAGCCGACAGCCAGCAAACGAACGGGTGCGGCGGAGGTTTAGCCGCGCCTCACATTGGTGTGCGGGGCCGCATGGTCCTGCTCCGACCTTTTGCCGCTGCCGACGAGACGGGACTGCCCACAGCACCAGCATCAAGGTAGGCCCTGTGTCCCGCAGGCTACAGACATCCGCGCGCCAATCGAGCAAATGAACTCCGGCCGAGAGGCACGATCGATCGCTTGTTTCACCAATTTCCCAGAACCAGCCGAATTTTGAAGGTCTTCACCATGCAGCAGACAGAAGTCACAGCGTCCGCGTCTCCTGTGCTCACGCCGACATTCATGTCGGCTGCCATCCGATTTGTCGCCTCACTTGCTGCCCTGATCGGGGTCAGTCTCCTGCTCGCCAGTCTCTGAGGGCGCATTGTCCTGGGCCTGTGTCCTTTTCGATACAGCCACAGTCGCGTTGATCGGGCATTCTGGTCCAGTCCACGAGGAGCGGCTGGAGGGCGGTCCTCCCTGGAACTCAAGCGCCTCTGCACACGCGAGGCGCTTCTCTTTGTTAGGAGAGGGCTCAATGGCCAGCATGCCCTCGTCCAGACGCAGCTTTCCCTCGCATGGTTGTGTCCTAGGTTCACGGCAGGGCGAAAGCCCGTCGACATTTATGAGAGAGGCCGCACCGCGTCCCACGCATCGCATATTTTAGGATTGCTCCGTCTCTGGTTCGCCTGATCCAGAAGGAGAGGGAAGGCGAGGCTGCCTGTGCGTGATTCAGATGGTGCAGATCAGATCCACGCCTGACGCTGCGATCGCGGGCGCCGGTCGGATGCCTCCGGCAATTCAATCTCTTCAGTGGAAAAACACCCCAGCGTGATGAACAGCCATCCTTGTCGGCCAGCGCGCAGACGTGCGCCCTGACGGATGCTGGGTTGTCTGAGGTGCCGAGCCTGACGTCGAACTCAAAGGCGCCAAGGAGGAGGCGCATGGGCGTCTCCCCTTCCTATCTAGCCCCTGGACACGAAAGTTACCGGGGAAAGGAACCTGGCAAGCCGCAGCGGCTTCCTGAAAAGATTCTGAGGGTATGCTCATGTCTGATATTCCCTACCCTGATACGCCTATTCCCTACCCTGATACGCCGCAGCCCGACATTCCAGTGCCTCCGCAGCCTAACTGGCCGACGCCTGTTCCCGAGACGGAGCCTGAGCCCGACGAGGAGCCGGACCTGCTGCCACCGGAGCCATCCGAGCCACCCGGGGACGATGTTCCGAAGGTCGGTTAACGGAGCCTCCTCAGCAGAAGAGATGGCCAAACCCGCGGCAGAGCGGATTATCTCAGGGCTCTAAGTCTCTGGATCGGATAAGGCCGCATACCAGTCCGCATAGGGCGTGTTCATCACCCTGCGACGGTTGTAGTCCGGAGCACCATCGCTCCACCACACGGGACCTCGTTCACCAAGCGCTGTCTTTGCGGCGGCGACCTGCATCCGGACCGCTCGCGTCGCCTCCTCACCACGTGCCTCGTGCACTGCGCGGCGCGCCGTCATCAACTCACCCACGAGCCGTTCTCGGTCGGCAGGATCCAGAGCGGGATTGCTCAAGCGCCAGAGCCGTCCCTGCACAACAAAGTAGCGGCCGTCTGGCGTTCGGGGATACCGGTCAGAAGCAGTCACGAGACGGACCCAACGCTCAGGCGAGCCGAGGGGAGAGCGGTTTGGTGTAAACCAGCCGCCTGTGCCAGGGGCACCAGCTCGTCCCTGGCGCTGTTGGCGCGCCGCAGAAGATCGTCTCTGATCCAGCGTCCGAGACGACAAAGCGGCACTGCTGCGCCCGAAGCTTCAAGAGAGGTTCGATCGCGCGGGGAGGGCTCAGCAATCTCAGACACAGTACCATCGGGCTCATGAGGGTAACCTGGTGATAGCGGACAAGTGCCATACAGGTTCCATCGGCTGCAGTTTTGGGTGGCTTGAGCCCCTTGGTCGTGACGAATGTTGGATATGGTGAGGTAACCCGCCCTCAGGCGCTTTGGATCGCCCGTGACGCTGAAGGTGCAGCGGCCACACGAAATGAGACGAGATCGGGTGAAGCGGGCTTTGACGTCTCACGGATCAGGACGCGGAGCGCTCGACGCTCGCTCATGACAGGCAGTTGGCCGGCTGAAAGCCAAGCTTTGCCGCCAAGCCGCCGGAAGGCGGAACCAGGGATGACCGCTCGCCCGAATCGCTCTTTCCGACCGACTGCGACAATTGTGCAACGCACAAATTCCTGCTCGGGGCGTTGTCCTGTCGGTCAAGGGGAATTGGTCAGATGGGTCGCAAGCAAACACCTGCCGAATGGAGTCGTCGAAGAACACGCCATGATCCTCCCGCACTCAACGAAGCCATCGCAGCCGCTCAAGGTTTAACCGGGCACATCGAGGCTCAGATCGAGATCGCAGCGCAGTTGATGGGCTTGCCAGAGGCTGAGGTCCGGCCGGAGGTTCTGAATGCAGCAGAGAGCACTGCTGCAGTAGTGATAGGAGCGGCTCGCGCCCGCCCGCGTCAGGCCCAGGTGGTTATTGTCGAGCGCAGAGGCTCTCGAGGTCCGCGACGATGACGGGGGCAATCGTCTCGCGGCAGGAGAACTTCGTAACAGCAATGCCCCTTCAGCTGCAGCAGCAAGCCGACGATCGGCCTCGCAATGCCACCAGACGGTCACTCTTCGACAGGGAGCTATTCGATGATCCGATTTCCCTTGCAGGCGCGCCACGGCCGCATCCTTGGTCCAGGGTCATTCCGCGAAACTCGTTTCACAAGGCGGGCTGCGCGGTGATCCGGCGGTTCGTAAGTCCCAGGCCAACTTCGAATGTACTGGTTGATGGCATTCTGCTGGCCACAGTTCTGACAGCTGGCAGTGTCGCTCTCCTGTTGTGTGCGCAGCTGCCGTAGCGGCAGGTTGCAAAATTCCGTTTTGTGACGGCTTGAATCACCACCCGCAGCGTGTTGGCTAATGACCTTATCACCCTGTTCGATGGCTCGGCAGGATCATGTCCCCGATCCATCTTACGGAACATCGTGTGACTGGCAATCTCGGCATAAGCTTCTATCTGCTCTCCAGATCATAATTTGGAGCGTGCCATGCCAGATCATGTCTACAAGGTGGTCGAACTCGTCGGTTCGTCCGAGACCAGCATTGAGGATGCCATCCAGACGGCGATCAAGCGTGCCGGCCAGACATTGAGAAATCTGCACTGGTTTGAGGTCGTGCAGACCCGCGGGCATGTGGAGGACGGTGAGGTCCGCCACTACCAAGTTGTGCTCAAGGCCGGCTTTACTCTGGAAGACGAGTCTCCGTAACAAAGGGCACCAGCCCTTCAGGTCGGTCCAACGTCCGGGAGGATGGCCGGGCCGTCGGCCCTTCGCTTGACCGACACGTGCTGCACAGCGCGGCTCAACATGTGGTGGTATCACAGTCGCCGCGCACCGCGCCATCGTCCCAATGCGATGCCTCTATCCGCTCGTTTAACGAACGCGCGGCCCGCAAGAATGATTGCGATCCTCACTTCCGTTTATGAGATCTTTCTCAAGTTGAATTTCACTCCGGTCCACAGGAATGACAGACAGGCAACAGAACGGCTCTAACGGATAGTTCAGAGCAGACCTGCATTGTGAGCGTGCGCGAGACCAGCAGCCCTCGCGGCTCGGGCAGGGCGGCCTGTTCTTGAACAGCCTGGGTCATGCGGCAGTCTCCGGGGATAGAGCACTTCAGGTTGTGAGCGCGATGATCATCGTATCAGCGCGGCTGGGGTCGCCTGGCCTGCGACTTTCCTGATGTCCTTGCGCCCGATGCCAAGACCGCCAGGTGTTCACTCCAGGAGGCATTCGAGTTCTCGAATGGTCGCGCGATAAATGAGCCACCTTTGGATCCTGTTGAGAATAAGCGCTATCAGCATGGGCTCAAATCTTGGTTGAGCAGCTGTATCGCAGAGCCCGCGGGCTCTGACCTCAGATATTTTTGAGAGCGCGATTATCTCGACTTGGATTTCCTGGCATGCTTCCAGACACGGGTCGCCACCCGGAAAAACATGAGAAAGATCATGTAAGGCTCACCGGTTAGCGCTGGGGCGGCTATGCCGGACCGGCTTGGTGTAAGGGAAGCTCTGCTCCAGCCGAAACATGGCCTCCCGGACCGTTTCCGCCAGCCGCAAAGCGAGCACTCTTGGAATTGGCTTTGGACCAAGCGGGCGAACGATCCGATGGTCGACGTCTAGAAAGATTTTGCTGGTAACCCATGCCTCTTGCAGCTGAGGCGGGTGCCGATCTACCGCTTGCAAGAATGCGATCGACAATGGGCCATCTCCTGTGCTGTCAGACACGGATGATCCCGAGCGCTTCCGTTCGTGTTGTTGCGAGAAGAATGAGCGGGATGGCTGTACTGTGGTAGGTCGGTCCATGCATATGACCTATGCGGAACCCGCACAGAACATTTCGCGCAAATCATAAACTGAGCGACTGTGCGGGCTCTCAGGTGTTCCTTAGAGCATCGTGCGGAAAAGTGGACCCGGTTTTCCGCAAGAACGATGCTCTCGTCTAAAGAAGAAGCATCGGATAGATCCCAGACGTGCAAGTCCACTTTTGGGTCCGATGCTTTAGCGGATGAGCATCAGTCGAGTGGCTCATGGCCTCTCTATCTCGGCAATCGGCGATAATCATGCGTCGCACATTCCCACGTCTGATGAGATCGGCTGCCAAGCACAGGCTCGACAGGAACAGCCCTTGTTCTGACCGCATAAGAACTCAGACTACTGGTCTCAGTCGGGTCAGTCGGCTTCATCCCCGCCAGATGAGGTTCTCCAGGACAGACTGAGCAGCTTTGCCAGCCTTTTCTGCGACTTCTGCCACAGGTGTCTCACGCTCAAAGATAGTGGTGAGGTGATCGATTGTGTTCTCGTCGAGGGAGGCAGTCCCGCAGTCTGTGGTGGACTTGCAGCTCTGGACGGATCAATGGATGGTAGCTCTGAGCCTCCAGAGAGCCAGCGATCTGCCGCCACCCGCCCGGCATCTCGTAGCTGGCACAGAAAGCGCCAGTCCAGGTTCAGGGCACTGGATTGGCTCAGCAGAGGGTACTCCGTCTCAGCCGAGACATGGTGAAGACGCAACTTCTGCAGTCTCTGGAGCAGACGTGACCCTTGGACCTCAACCTCGGCGAGCTTCGTCATCGCCGCAAGAGCATCCATGTCGCGCAGGAGCGAACTGTTGAACGTAATCTGTTCCATCCGTTTCACGATTTCAGAAGCCGTTGTCGGCATGTCGGCCCCGGCCGTGGGCATGATCTGTACAATGAGGATCTCGGATGCTTGAGATCGCGCGACCAGCGGGATCAGCGGCGGGTTGGCCGAGTAGCCGCCATCCCAATACGTCTCACCATCAATGGAAACCGCGTGATGGATCACGGGCAGGCAGGCTGAAGCCAGAATGACGTCGATTGTGAGATCTTTCTCCTGAAAGACGTGCATCTTGCCGTCGCGGACGCGCGTCGCCCCAATCAGGAGGCGTAGGCTTGGGTTGTCTCTCAGAACATCGAAGTCGATTTCGTTGGCGAGAAGCGCGCGAAGCGGATTCAGGTTGAACGGGTTGAACTGATACGGCGACAGAATACGGGTTGCGATCGCGGCGGCAATGCCGGGCTGGATTCGGGGAGCAGCCTCACTGGCTCGCTGCCAGAAGCGTTCCAACCGGTTCCTTGCCCCCACTCGACCACCGTCCACGAGGCCTGACGCCAGGAGAACAGCATTCACAGCTCCAGCGCTTGCTCCGCTGACAGCATCGAACAAAAGATTCTCCTCCTCCAGGAGCCGGTCGAGCACGCCCCAGGTGAATGCTCCGAACGACCCGCCACCCTGAAGAGCGAGTGAAAGGGATCTCGCTTCTTGGCGACTCTCATGAGGATGACCGATTGAGGCCGATGCATGTGCCTCGACGCATTGCTCCTGATCGAGTCGAGCAGACCTGACTTCAGGTGATGATCTCATCGAGGCAAACCACGCAATGTAGCATCAGGTCTCAAAGACGTGCGGTACGGTACGATTCTGATCCGTCTTCGATCATGAGGAAATCCCATTTCAAAACGGTGAATGCCTGTTCTCTCGCCACACTGCATATTCCGAGTGCGCTGTTGCGCAGATGCCATTCGCGCAGAACATCAGATCGCAAAGGTATCCTGTCCGTTGCGTCGACCAATCCCGTTAGACAAGAGGGCGAATTGTAGGGTAGCGTCCCCAAATGACCAGTCAGTGTTTCCAATCAAACCGGAAGGCTGCTCCTGGAGACACACTTGCCATGAGTTCGCCCTATGGAGCCGTAGCCTGGTTGAATATCGCTTGGGACAATAGGATCCGATGGGTGCACATACCTTTGTCGTTGATGAACGGGAAATTGGCACCGTTCGGGTCGACCTCTTCCTCCTGCAAGAGCTGGCGATCTGCTTGCCGAAGATCTTGCGGAGATGACCTGCGAGCACGGACTCACGATTTCCGAGGGAGATCAGTCACCTCAGCAACCGGCTTTCTGGACGACAACACGCGACTTCAATTTGTTTCGACGGCAAGCCAGTTTCCACTCATATACGGCTCATATACGGATGGAGGTCGAATGACACCCCAGTGCTGCTTTGTTCACGAAATAAGAACGACAGGGGCACGCTTCGGCGGCATGAGAAGCCATAGCCCTGCTCGGGTGCGATCTGTCGGCCATGCTCCTGACTTCGCTGGTCGAAAGGCCAGAGACTTCTTGCAATGGCGGCTTGCGCATTGCGGTCTGCTTTGTCGCACGACAGAGCGTGGAACCTTGATCATCGTTGACGAATTAATCCGCGTTAAGAACAGCAAGAGCGGGCCGCTCCGTGAGCGGCCGGGGTTGAGGGACAAACGTCCTGGCTGTTGAGTAGCAAGTCCACGCCAGACGAGCCGCCGATCGCGGGCGCGACGTATGGCCCTGTCGGCCTTGCGGCGCGCGTGATGTTTTTCGTCCCGTCGACATAAAGGTGTCACATGCTGTGGCGCAACCTACAGCGCTTGAGACGGTCGCTTTCATCCCTTGTGAGGACCAATGACGAACGGACGGTTCAGCCAGGCTCCGCCGGACAAGGCCAACGGGCTCTTCGACAAGCTTCTCGCGACCTCTGACACCGCGGTCAAAACCCGCGAGCGGCTGTATGCGGAGCTGAAAGAAGAGCTGGGGCTTCTCGCCACCCTCCAGGAAGAACATCTGTTTCCGGTGCTGACCCGGCACGGAATGCACGATCTCCTGCGGGAGGCCATCACTGACAATGAGGAGACGGCCGCGCTCCTCAGCGAATTGGAGCGGATGCCCAAGAACAGTGCTGAGTTCATCAGCCAAGTGACCGAGCTGCGGAACGTATTTCAGCAGCACATCCGCGACGACCGGAAGGAGCTGCTTCCCGCCGTGCTCAAGGTGCTGAGTGACGAGGAAGCCAACGCCATGGTCGAGACAGTGGAGGATGAGATGGCGACCATTGATGAGATGAAACGCGCCGATAACCGCCGGGCCCGTGAGCAGACCGAAGCCGTCCAGCGCGTGACGGAGGACGTGGCCGACACGCTGCGGGCCAGCGTCGAAAGTGCCCAGACCATGGCGCACGCCATGCAGGAGGCGATGGGGACCAGCTTCGGCGCCTTGTCAGAGCTGACCCGCCGCACAACGGGCCAGGGCCTGCAGATCGTTGGCCGGGCCGACGGCGAGGCCCTGGGGCTGAGCGAAGACGCGGCCCACAATCTCCGGGCGGCCGCACAGTCCAGTACGGTTTTGGCCCGTGGTCTCCAGGACAGCTCCAATGCGACGTCGGCGAAGACCGACGCCAGCTGGTGGAGCGCGCTCCGTAGGACCTCTGGTGCCCGGTTTTGGCATGACCTGACACGCCGGCGGGCCTCTAACACCCGGCGCAGAAGCGA